>NZ_JBSQIC010000005.1:0-94824 GCF_055108615.1 Tangfeifania sp.
TTTCTAAAAATGGAACTATCTATGAACTTGCAAGATTAAAGGGAATTATTGAAAGTAATGAAAGTCATGAAGGAATTAAAGCAACTATTGTTCCATATGAAGTTATTGGGAATGATACTTTGAAACTTTTTTCTAATAGTTCTGATGAACAAGGAAGAAATGTAACTAATAATTATGGAGAATTTGAGATGGAATTTGATAAAAAAGTTTCAGATTTAGAAGATGTTCTTTTGATGGCCCGTCAAGGAACTCCAGAAAATTATGAGGGATGGGTTAGAGTTCAGAATATTCCAAAAGAAAATTTAAAAAATGTTTTAGTTAGGACAGTTCCTTATGAACCTTATGAAAATCGGAAAGATGAATTTAAGAGTTTTGTTTTAGAAACTACTCGTTTTTCAAATCCTTTTCCCTATCTTGGTGTAAGATTTGATTTTGATGGAAGTATTCTTGGAGGATTACCTGAATTTGAAAATTATAAAGGTCTTGAAAGAATAAGGATTTTGGATGAAGATCCATATACAGGCGGAACTTTTACTGAAGAAGAGCAAGAAGTGTTTAAGCAGAAATTATTGGATAAAGAAAATATTGGAGGAATTATTGGACATTATGAAATAAAACCTGAACAAATTGTATTTGGAAATGATACAACTTATGAAGATTATGTTTGGAATGAAATTTTTGAACCTGCCAAGATTCTGCCTTCTAAAGGGATTATTGTTGTTGTGCCTCGAAAAGATCATTATAACACAGGGGATGCAATGTATATTCTTGATAGTCCTCCAATACATTCAAGAGGGATCGTCTATCTTAAAGCAGGAAGATATGGGTGGGGAACATTCCCTCACGAGATGGGGCATTTGTTTATTAGTGCAAATCATCCTGAATCTTTGTATGGAGAGACAATTATGAGTTCTCCAAGACCAGAGATGACTGGACCAGGTCCTGCGGATAAAAAATTGGGAAGTATTGTTTATGAAAATAGTTATTTGGTAAAGCCTGAAAATTTATCATTCAAAAGGCCTGATTATATTAAAAATATTCTTAGAGATGATTTTAAGTGAGGTTTAGAATGAATTATTTTTGATTGATAATCTATACACTTTTTAAGAAGACTATCAAAATCACTTTCCTTTTTCCAGGATTTTTAATGAAATCTTCCGATCCTGCCAAATACAGGCTGGTTTCCCGCTGAACTTCACAAAAAATTATGGAAAATACGAGTCTGCGTAACCATCACAATATCAACAAACTAACGATGCAGCCAAGCAAACAAAAAAAAACGAAATTTTATGCCGGCCTGTTTGTTCCACGTGGAAAATCATATAAACCAACAAGTTAATCTGCGTTGTTTATTTTCAATACAATTAACTATTTTTGCTGAAAATTTATTGTTTTGAAAAAAGGGTTAGTTATAAAATCGACCGGTAGCTGGTTTGCAGTTGAGGATGAAAACGGAGAGGTTTTCGATTGCAAGGTTAAAGGCAATTTTCGGATTAAAGGAATAAAAAGCACCAATCCGGTTGCTGTTGGCGACAAGGTGGATTTTATCATTCAGGATGATCCGGAAAGCCATTTTGATAAAAAACGGGGCTGGATAACTGCAATTGAAGACCGTAAAAATTATATTGTCAGGCGATCACCCAATCTTTCAAAACAATCGCATGTTATTGCTGCAAATATCGACCAGGCAGTGCTGATTGTAACCATTGCCTGGCCGGTTACAACCACCACTTTTATCGACCGGTTTCTTGCCTCAGCCGAAGCTTACCGGATTCCTGTTCTGCTTGTTTTTAATAAAACGGACAGGTACGATGCAGAACAAACTGAAAAAATGAATGAACTGATAGCCATCTATTCCAAAATTGGTTACAAATGCCTGAAAACGTCTGCTGAAAATAGAACAGGATTGGATGATTTGAAAGAAAACCTGAAAAACAAAACGAATGTAATTAACGGACACAGCGGGGTAGGGAAGTCAACCCTTATAAATTTACTGCAGCCCGGCCTCAACCTGAAAACGGCTAAAATTTCGGATACGCACAAAACGGGGAAACATACCACTGCTTTTACGGCCCTTTATAAATTATCGTTTGGAGGATACGTAATCGACACGCCGGGAATTAAAGGTTTCGGGATGCTTCATATGGAAGCCTGGGAAATTTCCCACTATTTCCCTGAGATTTTCAGGATTTCTAAAAATTGCCAGTACAATAACTGCTCCCATACACACGAACCGGGCTGTGCCGTTAAAGAAACTGTAGGAAATGGAGAAGTAGCCCAAAGCCGGTTTATAAGTTATTTGGGGTTGCTCGAGGGAGATGACAAATACCGAAAACCTTATTAATCAAGCCGAACCAGAAATAAACCCGCCGCCAATTACTCGTTTATCTTCGTAAATTACAGCTGTTTGCCCATTGGCTACCATAGCAACAGGCTCTTGCAACTCAACGACAACTTCATCCTGTGGTAAAATGCGAATCCTGCAAGGTGTTTCCTGTAATCGATACCTGATTTTTACTGTATAAATTTTTTCAATATTCAATGCTTCAACATGAACAAAATGAGTGTTTTGCAGGTACAATACAGAACGATACAATTCATCAAAATCGGCTAAAACCACTTCATTGGTTTCGGGTAGAAGTTCCTGGACAAAAACAGGTTTATTCAGATGAATTCCCAATCCTCTTCGTTGTCCAATAGTGTAGTGAAAAATACCTTTGTGTTTTCCCAATACTTCTCCTTTTCTGTTAATGAAATTACCGGGTTCAGATTTTAATCCCAATTCAGTGAGGTATGTTCTATAATCATTCCCTTCAATAAAACAGATGCCCATACTCTCATTTTGACCAGAAAGTAATTTAAAACCTTTATTTTCAGCATATTTGCGAACATCATCTTTAAACATATTCCCCAAAGGAAAAATCAGGCGCTGAATCAAATTTTGTGATAATCCCCACAGGAAAAATGATTGATCCTTCTCATTATCCTTACCGACTGAAATATATTTTCCGCCATTATTCACCACAATATTTACATAATGTCCGGTGGAAATATAATCACACAAGAATTTATCAGCATACTTTTTCAGGTTATGAAACTTTACTTGCGGATTGCAGACTGCACAGGGAAAAGGAGTATTTCCGTACTTATAGCTATTGACAAAATAACTGATAATCAATTCTTTAAACTCATTTCTTAAATCAATTGTATGATGATTGATTTCTAATTTTTGAGCTAAACGCTTCGCTTTTAAGGCACTGGGATGATGGTCAATATCGCTGTTCCCTGAAAATAGAAATGTTATACCAATAACTTCAAATCCTTTCTCCTGAAGGATTATTGCTGCAACAGAACTGTCGATTCCACCGCTCATTCCAAGTAAAACTTTCCTGCTCATTTCTGTTTCTCCGGATGAAAATATTGAAATAAAATAGTTGCTTTTTGATTTCCAACTGACTTAATAAGAGATTCTTGTGTCGCTTCTTTAATATTCTTTACCGATTTAAAATCGCGCAATAATTTCTGTGCTGTCTTTTCTCCAATCCCGGGAATATGCAACAATTCAGAATCAGTCATACTTTTGGATCGCTTTTGCCGGTGAAAAGTAATACCAAATCTGTGCGCTTCGTCCCTAAGTTGTTGAATTACTTTTAATGTTTCGGAGTTTTTATTGATATATAACGGAACAGAATCACCGGGAAAATAAATTTCTTCTAACCGTTTTGCGATTCCAATAATTGAAATAACTCCTTTCAAATTAAGCTTTTCCAACGCTTTAACAGCAGACGACAACTGTCCTTTTCCGCCATCAATAACAATAAGCTGAGGAATCGGCTTGTTTTCATTTATTAAACGTTTGTAACGCCTGTACACAACCTCTTCCATCGATGCATAGTCATTTGGTCCGGAAACAGTTTTAATATTGTAATGGCGATACTCCTTTTTAAGTGGTTTTCCATTTTTAAAAACCACACAAGCAGCTACAGGATTAGATCCTTGTAAGTTACTGTTATCAAAACATTCGATTCTGTGGGGCAATTCTGTTAATTTTAAATCAGATTTTATCGTGTTTAAAACACGTTCTTCCCTTATTTTTGGGTTCTTTTGTACCAGCTGTTTATCCTTTTCAAGCCTGAAATACCTGGCATTCCGGTAGGATAGGTCCAGTAATTTCTTTTTATCACCCCGCTGGGGTACTTTAAACACGACATCTTTCAATTGTTGATGGGGCAAAAACGGTACTAAAATTTCTTTGGCATTACTGAATATTTTCTGCCGGATATCTACAATTCCGGCAAGCAGTAGCTCTTCGGACGCTTCATCCAGGATCTTCTTAATTTCGAGTGTATAGGTTTGAATAATAGCCCCCTTTATAACCTTCAAATAATTAATATACGCAAACATGTCATCCTGATCGATTGTAAAAACGTCAACATCTGAAATAGTTGGAGAAACAACAGTTGATTTACTTTGATAACGTTTAAGGGATTCATATTTTTCTTTAATCTCTTGTGCATCTTCAAAATTCATTTCAGAAGCCATTTCATCCATACGTTGTTCCAAATGCTTAATAACCCCTGAAATATTTCCTTTTAAAATATTGGTAATATCCTCAATTCCCTGGTTATACTTTTCAGCCGAAACAAGCCCTTCACATGGCCCTTCGCAATTACCAATGTGATATTCAAGGCAAATTTTATATTTGCCGGATTGGATATTCTCTTTGGTTAATTGATAATTGCAGGTTCGCAATTTATACTCTGATTTAAACAGATCCAGCAGTGTGCGCACAGTATAAATGGAGGTGTAGGGACCAAAATATTTGGAACCGTCTTTAATCAAATTTCGGGTTTTAAAAACCCGCGGGAATGGTTCATTTTTAATACAAATCCATGGATAACTTTTGTCGTCTTTTAGCCGGATATTATAACGTGGCTGGTATTTTTTTATAAGGTTATTTTCAAGCAGCAGCGCATCCTGTTCGGTTTCAACTACCAGATGTTTTATATCGGCAATATTACGTACCAATAAAGCAGTTTTATGGTTGTCATGCTGTTTTGAAAAATAGCTGGAAACACGTTTTTTGAGGTTTTTAGCTTTCCCTATGTAAATAATTTTACCTGTATTGTCAAAAAACTGGTAGATGCCCGGTTTCCCGGGAAGCACGGAAATCAGGTTCTTTAAATAATCAATATCTCCATTTTTTGACTGGTATTTCACAAAACCTAATATTTAACCAAAATATGTGGATTGAATTTTTGGATTACTTTTTTTTGCGGGGTCTTAATAAATTCAAGATCGCAAACAAAACTGAAATAAACATTCTTCACACCAACTCTTTTCAATATATTATATACCGCGTTGGCTGTGCCACCTGTGGCCAGTAAATCGTCGTGAATTAAAACAACATCTTCTTTTGAAATCGCGTCGCTATGCATTTCAATAGTATCCGTTCCATACTCAAGTTCGTAGGTTTCTGAAATTTTATCGGCGGGTAATTTTCCCTTTTTTCTAACTGGTACAAAACCTGCATCTAATTCGCGGGCCAATGCACCACCAAAAATGAATCCACGTGATTCAATTCCCAAAACTTTTGATATGTGTTTTTCCTTAAATTCTGTTACTATCTCATCAGTAACAAACCGAAAAGCTTGCTTGTCTTTTAAAAGCGTAGTAATATCTTTAAAACTTATTCCTTTGGTTGGAAAATCAGGAATCTCCCTGATTTTACTTTTTAAATCCATGATTGATTTGGTTTTTTGTTCCACGTGAAACATTAAATTTATCTGCCAAGCAAAATTAATAAAACATTTATATCGGATGGAGAAACGCCTGAAATTCGTTTGGCTTGCCCAATGGTTTTGGGGTTAATTTTTTCTAATTTTTGGCGGGCTTCTGTTGACAAAGATTTTAATTCATCATAATTAAACTTATTCTCAATATTAATATTTTCGAATTTATCTAACTTTTCGGCCAGTAATTTTTCACGGTTAATGTACCCTTCGTATTTTATTGAAATTTCAGCTCCCCCAATAATTTCCTTTTTTCGCTCACCCGGAACCCTTTCAATAAACTCCTGAAAAGGGGAGAGGGTTTCTGCCAAGTCAAATATCGAAACCTGAGGGCGTAAAATTATGTCGTGAAGTTTAACGCCTTGCTTTAATTCGGATGTTCCTTTTTCTGTAAGTAACTGATTTACAAACTTTGGCTTAACACTAAACTTTTTAGTAAAGTCAATAATCTGTGCAATAAGTTCAGTTTTTTGCTTCAATAATTTCATGCGTTCTGGAGAAGCAAGACCCAAATTATAGGATTTTTCGGTTAAACGTACATCGGCATTGTCCTGGCGAAGTAGAATTCTAAATTCGGCCCGGCTGGTAAACATACGATAAGGTTCATCAACACCTTTTGTAACCAGATCGTCAATTAAAACCCCAATGTAAGCTTCATCGCGTTTCAGGATAAAATCATTGCCGGAATCATGACACCTCAGGTGCGCATTTATTCCCGCAACGATTCCCTGGGCACCTGCCTCTTCATAACCGGTTGTACCATTAATTTGCCCGGCTAAATATAAATTGCTGATAAGTTTTGTCTCAAGCGTGTGATGAAGCTGAGTGGGTTCAAAATAATCGTACTCGATAGCATAACCCGGCCGGAAAATTTTTGCATTTTCAAGTCCGGGAACTTTTTGCATTGCTTTATACTGCACATCCCAGGGCAGGGAAGAGGAAAACCCATTTAGATAATACTCCACCGTGTTTTCTCCCTCAGGTTCCAGAAATAGCTGGTGCTTCTCTTTTTCAGCAAAAGTTACCAATTTGGATTCTATGCTTGGACAATATCTGGGTCCTGTACTCTGAATAGTTCCATCAAACATAGGTGAAACCTCAAATCCGGTTTCCAGCTCTTTATGAACAATTGGGTTGGTATATGTAATCCAGCAAGAACGTTGTTTTAATTTCGACTGCGTACCAGGCAGATATGAAAATTTAAAATTGTCCTCATCACCTTTCTGTTCAATCAATTCTGAAAAATCAATTGTTCGTCCATCGATACGTACCGGGGTTCCGGTTTTTAACCTGCCGGTTTTAAACCCTACTCCCAATAATTGTTCAGAAATATCATACGAAGCAGCCTCGCCAATTCGTCCACCTTTCATTTGCGATGAACCCACATGTATCAGCCCATTCAGAAATGTACCATTCGTGAGAATTACTGTATTGGCCTGAAATTCAACGCCAATTTTAGTACGAACTCCTGTTACCTTCTTGTCATTTAACAACAATGATGTGACCGCATCCTGCCACAAATCAAGATTCGGAATATTTTCGAGGGTATTTCTCCAAAATTCAGTAAACCTGAAACGGTCGTTTTGTGAGCGCGGGCTCCACATTGCCGGCCCTTTGGATAAATTTAACATGCGAAACTGAATAGTACTTTTATCGGCAATAATACCTGAGTACCCACCAAGTGCATCAATTTCGCGAACAATCTGACCTTTGGCAATGCCACCCATTGCAGGATTACAGGACATTTGAGCGTACTTTGTCATGTCCATGGTAATCAGTAATGTTTTCGACCCCAGGTTGGCGGCTGCCGCTGCTGCTTCGCATCCGGAATGACCTCCCCCAACTACTATAACATCATATTTTAAATTCATTCTTTCAATCTCCTAAAATCTACCTTCGCCAGGTAATAATTTTCTTTTTGGCGCATCACCTTTTGTTCTGCTTCGGTTTTATCATTGTATCCTATCAAATGTAAAACCCCATGAAAAATTACCCGGTACAACTCCTCTAAAAATGCGACTTCAAATTTAGCGGCATTATCTTTAATTCTGTCTGCACTAATAAATAAATCGCCCGATATTAATAAATCCTCAACATAGTTAAAGGTAATTATATCTGTATAATAATCATGTTGAAGGTGTTTTTTGTTCATTTCCAGTAAATAATCATCAGAACAAAAAATTACGGAAATATCTCCCGGCTCTTTCCCTTCTTCAATAATTAACTGTTGTAACTGGTTTTTAATGAAATCCTGATTGGTTTCAAACGATGCAATATCTTCAAAAAAAAACGCTATATCACTCACTTACATTTAATTTTAAACTGAACACAATTTCCACTATCTTTAAACTCGATTTCGTTGCTCAACGATTTAATGATGTGAATTCCTCTTCCTGATTCCTTTTTAATATTATGCCTTTGAGTTGGGTTTTCAAGGTTATTGTAATCAAATCCATCCCCTTCATCACTAATTTGTATGGTAATAAATTCTTTTTTACAATCAGCCTGAATGGAAACCTGTTTATTACAGTCGTTTCCGTTACCGTGCTGAATGGAATTAACCACAGCCTCTGATAAACACAAAAATACACGCTTAAAATATTCATCTGACAAATTATTTTTTCTGAAAAATGAAAGTAAAAAATCCTCTGTCTTTTTTAACTCACTTAAATCAGATTTAATAACCAGTATTTCAGGAGCTTCAGTCAATTTTATTTACTATCAATGTTATTTAAATATTGTTTGTATTTATTATTATAAAAGTTGGTCAGCTTGTGCGAATTCCTGTTTAAATACTCAATTGAAAAGTTTTCATCTTCATTATACTCGAAAAATTCGGCAGGGTTACTGTAAAAATCTTCGGCAGTGCGGCTTTCGCGTTTGTCTTCAAATTCACGTTCGAGTTCAGCTTTTTCAGCTTCAAGTAAACGGGTTGTAATCTTGTTTTGACGGGCAATCATTTCCGCATTCACATTCTTGTTCATCAATTGTTTGCGGTTTTGTTCAAGTATGTCATCAATTTGCTGAAGCGCTTTTCGCGCGCCGCTGCCAACTTCTCCGTTATTCATAATCTCACGCAACATTTGCTGCATCATTTCGTGTTGCATCAGCGACTGGCCCATTTGCTGGTTCATTGGCTGTCCCTGGCCGTTTTTCATCTGATCAATCATTTGCTGCAACTGTTGTTTAATATTTTCCGATTGTTGTTTAAGGAGGTTCATTCCGGGTTTGCCCTGCCCGGGATTTTCACATTGCTGATTGCCCGGTTGCGCATTGGCCATTTGCTCCTCGAGGTTTTGCAACGCCTCGTTTAACATGAGCGCCAGGTTATTGGTAGCTGTAATTACATATTGCTGGCTGGCACGTGCATTCGGGAACTGGGCTTCATCCATCTGTTCCCGTGCTTTATCGAGGTTCATTTCCATTGAAAGCAGCTCGTTATTAACCATGCTGCCGAGAGCAGGAGTTCGTTTGGCCAACGCATACAACGAGTCTTTCACAATCTGACTTTGATCTCTTATTTTCCGTTGTTTCTGGTTCAATTCATTCAACACCGGATCATTTGGACTTATGCTTGTCAGTCCTTCCAAAACCTCTTCCTGAGTAAACGAGAGATAAATCAAATTGCTTAAAATTTGTCGCAGATTTTGAATATTTTCCATGTTTTGCTGCATGGTGTTTGAATTGAGCATTTGCTGCATGGCAAATGCCGTATTTTTCATTTTTTCTGAAGTGTTTTTAATACTTGAACCTGATTTTTTCTTGTTCTTTTTACCAAGCTCTTCCTGGCTTTCCTGCATGTTATTTTTTATGTCATCGAGTTCTTCATGGAAATCATCGAAATTCATTGGTTTTTCGAGTTCCTCGTTCATCTGCAGGGCATCGTTTATTTCCTGCTCAAGGTTATTCAAATCCTCTTCGTGATCACTCACTTTTTCACTAACCTCTTCAAAATTAGAATTTTCAGAAACTTCATCAGCAAGATTTTCTTCCTCACCGGCCATTTGGTTGATATCATCAATTACACTCTGAAGTTTCTGTTCCACTTTCATTTTGCGCAACATCTCAAGGTTGCGGTCAAGTTGTTTTTGCAAATCTTCGTAGCTCAAATCCATTTGATCCGACAACTGGTTGAGCTTTTTACTGTTGAACTCCTCGGCCAGCTTGTTGAATTCTTCCAGTAATTCCTTCAGTTCATCCGTAAAAACATCTTCCAGTAATTCTTCAATCTGCTGTTGTTTTTCCCTAATTTCATCATTTTGCTTATTGAAAGAATTCATGTAATTGTTCAGCTCCTCATTATTTTTTTTAATCTGATCATATAACTGCTCCAGCTTGTTTTGTTTTGATATTACATCGTTTACCATCTGCGATTTTTCCCATTCCGAAATGTTGGAATCCATGTTTTTAACACGCAGGTTTTGTAAATCGTTCTGAATTTCTTTGGCCAACTCCTGGCTTTGCAGCAGTTTATTTTCAATGTCTTCAAACTTCTCTTTTTCGCTGGCTAATAATTCTTCCTTCTCCGGAATTTTAAATACAAAATTATCAGAAGTTGTTGTTTTGTAATTATTTATAACATCGTTGTCGGTAACCGAAAAATAGTAGAAAACAGTGCCTGATTCATCGGAAAGGTTGGCAAAATTATAACTAAAATAAAAATCCTGGTCGTTTAAATTTTTGACAATAGGAATAGAAACGGCCGAATCAGTATTATTAATATTGTAATGAAATTTCAGATCAGAAAACCCGTAATCATCGCCGATAACCCCTTTAAAAAAGAAACGGGTCATTTGCAGCGAATCCTGAATTCGCACAATTTGAATCTCCGGGAACAGGTCCGGCACAACATCAATTCCATAAGAAAGTGCCAGTTCGGGCTCTGTTACATCATTTTTTATATACACATTGTACTTTGATGAATTGAAAAACTGCCTTTCAACCGTGAAACCATTGTCAGTTTTTTGGGCACCAATAGTTGTTGAATCGTTGAGCGCCAAATAAACCGTATCGATGTCAATTCCCTTAAAGTTCCATTCTAATTTTGTTCCGTTAGGCACTTGTAAATCGCCTGTGTTTTGGTGCTCCTGGTTTGGCAGTCCGGTATATTTAGGTGGAAAAACTGAAACATTAAAATTTGTAATTCCCGGTTTTGGCAACAACTCTAACTGGTGCACATCTGATTGATATTTCAAATCGGTAAAATAAAACTGAACCGGGTTAATAACCGACGCTATTTCATATTCGAACACTCCGGCTGAAGTGTTTTTCATCAGGTAATTATTCCCTTCAATATTAATGTAAACTAATTGTGGTAGTTCATTTCCACTGCATTCAACCTTAATTTTATGGGAATTGCCTTTTTGCACTTTCAAATCGGTTGTTAGCAGGTTGAATGAAAAAGGCGCGGGTTTTACAAATTCAGTATTAAAATGTACAAGCCGGTTGGTAGCGGTGGTAAAAATTGACCTGTCAACAATAAAAATGGTTGAAGTTACCAGCAGGCTAAATAAAAAATAGTAAAGGACCAGCCGCAGATTTTTAAACTGAACAGCGTCGTTAAAATTGAAAATACTTAACTCATTAATTTTCTGGTCGATACTGGCCAGCACAATTTCGTTGGAATAATTTGAATCTGAAATACTTGACAACTCAATAATATTCAGCAATTTATCTTTAATATCACCAAAATGTTTCTGGACCAGCTCCGAACTCTTTTTAATGTTCATGGGTTTTAAAACATGCAGTAGCTTTAAAACCGGTACCATTATAAACTGCAATGTGAGTAAACCGCCAAAAATCACAAAACCGTAAAACAGTATTTTTCGTATTTCGGAAGACAGATAAACAAAATATTCAACAAGTGAAAAGGCAGTGTATAAAACCAATAGCAGAAATAAAGTGAGCAAAACACCCTTCACAAGTTTATACAAATAGTATTTAACCCGAAAGGAATTTAGTTTATTAACAAGTATGTTGAAATTTTCAGTCATTTATTCTAATTTATTTACCAACAGCATTTTAAAAAACAGCAACTATTAACAATTGTTTTAACACATGGTGAAAAAACAAAATTAATCTTTTATAATAAAATTTGCATTCGTAAACTTTTTTAACCGATAAAATTATTTTACAATATCAATTCAAAATCTTTTAATTTTTTCGGCCAATTTCTTCACAAATAATAAACCATTAATAACTTAATTTGAATTTGTATGATTAGTATTAACAGGTTGTGGAAAAAATAATTAATTATTTATGGAACAACAAATTATTAGTAAAAAGTATGTTTATAATTTGTTAGATATTACGTGTAATGTATATTTAAAAGTTATTAAAAATAGTAATCAACAGTTATGAACAGACTATAATTATTAGTATTAATCTATTACTTTTGTTTTAATTAATATAATATAGAAACCTTGAAAATACTTTTAGTAGAAGACAACTTATTAAATCAAAAAGTAGTTGGTTTTCATTTAAAGAAAAAAAATTATGAGGTTTTAAATGTAACCAACTGGCGCGATGCCCTGGAAAAAGTAAAAAGTAATTCGTTCGATTTAATTTTAATGGACATTATGCTCCCCGAAAAAAATGGTTTCGAAATTACAGATGAAATCAGGAAATGGGAGGCAGAAAAAGGGATTAATGACGGGGTGCCGATAGTGGCGCTGACTGCCAATACTCTTGATAACGACAAAGAGAAATGTTTGAATGCAGGAATGAACGATTATTTGCCAAAACCATTTTCTCCAGAAGAATTATACACTGTAATTGAACAACTTACAGGTGAAGGGAATGAGTGAAGAAATTGACATCAGAGGTGAAAATTATCCGGAAAGCGACAGGGAACTCGACCGGAAACTCAGGCCGCTGCAGTTTGACGATTTCAGCGGACAATACCAGATTGTTGAAAACCTTAAAATTTTTGTAAAAGCAGCTTCGTTGCGTAATGAAGCTCTCGACCATGTATTACTGCACGGCCCGCCCGGGCTGGGAAAAACCACCTTGTCGCATATTATTGCCAACGAAATGAATGTGGGCATTAAAATTACTTCCGGCCCTGTATTGGATAAACCCGGCGACCTGGCCGGTTTGCTTACCAACCTTGAAGAAAGGGACGTCCTTTTTATCGACGAAATTCACCGGTTGTCGCCCATTGTGGAAGAATATCTTTATTCGGCCATGGAAGATTTCCGGATCGATATAATGATTGACAAGGGGCCCAGTGCACGTTCCGTACAACTGGAACTGCAACCGTTTACCCTGATTGGTGCCACCACCCGTTCGGGCTTATTAACATCGCCGCTGCGGGCTCGCTTTGGCATTAATTCGCACCTCGAATATTACGACAATACCGTTTTAAAAGAAATTGTAAAACGTTCGGCACAAATTCTTGAAGTAGAAATTGATGAAGATGCCGCTGAAGAAATTGCCGGTCGGAGCCGCGGAACACCGCGAATTGTGAACTCGTTGCTGCGCCGTGTGCGCGATTTTGCGCAGGTAAAAGGAACCGGGAAAATTGATATCGATATTACAAAAATGGCATTGAAAGCCATGAATATCGATAAATACGGGCTGGATGAAATGGACAACCGGATTCTGCTTTGCATTATCGATAAATTTAAAGGCGGACCGGTGGGAATTACAACCATTTCAACAGCAGTGGGAGAGGACAGCGGAACCATTGAAGAGGTGTACGAACCATTTCTGATAAAAGAAGGATTTATTAAACGAACACCTCGCGGAAGAGAAGCTACCGAACTGGCATATAAACATTTGGGAAGAGTGAAATATGGCGATAATCCCACACTATTCTGAAGGAACCAACTCAATCTCAAATACGCGCGGCCACCATTTACCGGTTACAAAGAGACGGTCATTTTCAGCATCCCAGGCAATTCCGTTCATGTAATCGATTTTTTCACCCGGTTTCTGATACATGTTCAGAATGCCGTTCATATTTATTTCAGAAAGTACTTTTCCTGTTTCCGGGTCAATTTCAATAATCATTTCGGTGGTATATATATTGGCAAAAAGTTTACCGTCAATATATTCCAGCTCATTTATATTGTTGATTATCCCTTTGTTATTGGCCACCTGAATGCGTTTTATTTCAGAATAATTTTCAGGGTCGAGCCAAATAATTTCGTGCGAACCGTTGCTCATAATCAGGTTTTGTCCGTCGTTAGTCAATCCCCAGCCTTGTTGTGATTTATACTTAAAAGAGTCGATTAATGCAAAATCGCTTAAATTGTAAACGAAACCTTTTTGGGCGCGGTAAGTGAGCTGGTAAATTTTATCGTTCAAGATGGTAATTCCTTCCCCAAAATATTTATCGTCTAAAAGGTATTCATGCAAAATATTTCCCGTTTTCAGGTCAGTTTTAAATAAGCCCGAAGATCCGTTTTCGCCTGTGCCTTCGTATAAAAATCCGTTGTGTATTTCCAGTCCCTGTGTATAAAAATTGGTGTTATGCGGATAGTTGTTCACGGTTTTGTAGGTGAATTGTTGCGGTTCAATATCAGAAACCACATTTACCGAAATAACCCGCGTGTTGCTCACACTGTCGGTTTTCATGGCCACTACCCTGAAGATATTCCGTCCAACATTTTTGAGTACCACATTTTGGGCCCTGAATTCGAGGTCGCTGCTCTCTTTTATCAGTTCGTCTTCATAATAGAGTTTAATGTTGTCAATTTCGCCGTTGCGCAGTTTGGTTTTTACATCAACTGCAACTGAATTTCCGTAAATATAATTTCGGGCACGCGGTTCAATTGTAATGCTGCTTACCGGTTTTCGCGAACGTTTTGGTTTGTTCGAACAGGAAATAAAAGTTACGAACAAAAAAATAATCAGTACTGCCGGGAAAAAAGTTTTATTCATTTTCAACAAAATTTCTTTTCAAAGATAAAATTTATATAAATACTATCTTTGCTTCAAAATACAGCAACTTTGAATCCATTAAAAAAATTAGCAGGAGAAACAGTTATTTACGGCATGAGCAGTATAGTCGGCCGGTTTTTAAACTGGTGGCTGATGCCGCTCTATGTCAACTTGTTTGTGCCCAGTGAATATGGAATAGTAACCAATTTATACGCCTACGTTGCTTTTTTAATGGTGTTTTTAACCTACGGAATGGAAACGGGTTTTTTCAGGTTTGCCTCCAAAAATTCCGAATCCGAAAAAGTTTATTCCACCGCATTGATTTCGCTGTTTTTTTCTTCGTCTCTGTTTTTGGTTTTAATCCTGCTTTTTAAAAACGAGCTGGCGGCGCTCATTCAATATCCTGAACACCCTGAGTATATTTTATGGTTCGGGTTTATACTGGCTATTGATGCTTTTACCGCTATTCCGTTTGCCCGGCTGCGGCTAAACAACCGGCCTGTGAAATTTGCGGTGATTAAATTGATTAACATTGGTTTTAACATTGCGTTTAACCTCTTTTTCCTGCTGCTTTGTCCAAGGTTGATGGAGAACAACCCCGATTCGGTTGTGCAGTTGGTGTATTCCTCCGACATTGGCGTGGGCTATGTTTTTATTTCAAATCTGCTGGCATCCATTGTAACTCTTTTGCTGTTACTGCCCGAAATATTCAAATTTTCATTCTATTTTGACAGGGCACTGCTTCAAAAAATGCTGAGTTATTCTTTTCCCATCCTGGTGGTAGGAATGGCTGGTATTTTAATTCAGCAAATCGATAAAATTCTGATTCCTTTTCTGATTCCGGAAGATCAAAATCCGATGGAACAGTTGGGAATTTACGGGGCGGGAGTAAAAATTGCCGTTTTGATGAACATGTTTATCCAGGCCTTCCGCTATGCTTTTGAACCCTTCTTTTTTTCGCGGGCCGAAAGCAAATACGATAAAAAAATCAATGCCGATATCATGAAGTATTTTGTGGTTTTCGGGTTGCTGATTTTTCTGGGAATGATGCTTTATATCGATATCATAAAACTTATTATTCCGATAGAATATGAAGAGGGTTTTTCAATTGTTCCGGTTATTATGCTGGCCAACCTGTTTTTTGGTATTTATTTCACGCTTTCGTTGTGGTATAAACTCACCGATATGACGCGCTACGGGGCCTATATTTCAATAACCGGGGCAGTAATTACCATCACCCTCAATTTTATTTTGATTCCGTTATATGGCTACAAAGGCTCGGCAGCAACCCTGTTAATCAGTTTTTTTATCATGATGGTGATTTCCTATTTCCTGGGGCAGAAATATTACCCCGTTCCTTACAATTTAAAACGGATAGGAACTTATTTTTTGGTTGCCCTCGTGCTTTTTGGTTGTTCTCACTTTACCAACCATTTGCAACCGGCAGTAAAATATCCGTTTCACACTTTATTTCTGGCCATTTTTGTTTTTACTGTTTATAAAATTGAAAAAAGAGACCTCAAAAATTTATTAAGACGAAATAAGAATTAAAGGTACTTGTATTTTTAATAATCTGAATATCATATATTTAAATTTTTAATTTTTCCAGTTTTAAATTAACAAAAAGAAAAAATGAAATAAATATCAAAAAGTATTAATTTTGCACGAATGAAGAAGTTAGAAGATACTGTAATAGCACTTGCGAGCGACCATGCGGGGTTTGAAAAAAAACAAGTCATTATAAAATATTTTCAGGAGAAAGGAATTCCGTATAAAGATTTTGGGTGCTATTCCCCTGAGAGTTGCGATTATCCTGATTTTGCCCATGCAATAGCCGAGGCCATTGAAAAAGGTGAGTATGAAAAAGGAATAACGTTTTGCGGAAGTGGTCAGGGAATTAGCATAACGGCCAATAAGCATCAGAATATCCGGTCGGCCATTTGTTGGAATGCCGAAATTGGAGCTTTGGCAAAACAACACAACGATGCCAACATTTGTGCTATTCCTGCCAGGTTTGTTACAAACCAGGAAGCTATTGATATTGCAGAGGCTTATTTAAATGCCGAGTTTGAAGGCGGACGCCATGCCCGGAGAATTGCAAAAATTCCACTAAAATAGAATATAAGAAATAAAAGAAGTTAAATTAAAACACAGGAATTATGCTGTCTAATACATGTAAATACGCTTTAAGGGCACTGATTTATCTCGCGAAATTTTCGAAGGAAGATCAAATGATTGGGATTAAAAAAATATCCGAAGATTTGGGTTTGTCTTCTCCTTTTTTGGGTAAAATTTTGCAAAACCTGGTAAAACAAAAACTGCTTGTTTCAACAAAAGGGCCCAACGGAGGATTTGCTTTGGCCAAAAAAACACAGGATATTTCTCTTTGGGATATTGTTACCAAAGTTGATGGCGAAGAGTTTTTTACCAACTGCTTAATCAGGTTAGAACCCTGCCGTACACACGATCCTTCAAAACCATTGTGCCCGGTTCATTCACAATACGATAAACTGCGTTCCGAAATTGCCAAATTTTACAAGGAAACCTCGCTGGAAATAATTGGGAAGGATATCGAAAAATACGATGATCTTATAAAGCTTTGAAACTATAAGTTCAGCATTCTGCTAAAATATTGGTTCCCATTTTTTTCCTGAAACAAAAAAATAGAAAAAGAAGATGGAAGCAACTATTCCGGCGGTATTTGCCATAAAGTCGTATAAATTGCTGCTTCGTGTTGAAGACAGTATGTGTTGTGTAATTTCGAGCAAAGCACCTAAAATAATTGAAACAGCCGGTGCAAAAATGTAAGGGTTAACATTTAATCTGCGAAAAGGCCTGAAGAGCAGGAGGCAAAAAACAAAAAACAATCCAAAATGTACTATTTTGTCGAAATGCGGAATGGTTAAAAATGGTTTGGTGGGCAGATCGCTGGCCGGAATAAACAGTCCATAACAAATGAGAGCCAGCCAGGCTAAAGGCTTTATAAAAAGTTTTATTTTCATTAATTTTCTGAATTAGTAACCAAAGCAAAGTAACAAAAAGTATGGCAGGAATTTATATTCATATCCCCTTTTGCCGCCAAAAATGTTACTATTGCGATTTTTATAAAACTGTAAATCAAAATCTCACATCCGTATTTCTCAATGCTTTGGCCAACGAAATTGTTTCCAGAAAATTTTTTTTACAGAACGAACCTGTTGAAACAATTTATTTTGGTGGAGGTACTCCTTCGGTTTTAACAGAAAATGAGCTGGCAGAAATTCTGAATCTGTTGCACAAAGAGTTTACAGTTACACCAGATGCCGAAATCACTTTCGAAGCCAACCCCGATGATTTAAACCAGGCTTATCTTACTTCACTTTTTCATGCCGGGATAAACCGGCTTAGCATTGGAATTCAGTCGTTTCATGACGAACACCTGAAAAAAATGAACCGCCGGCATACCGCAAAACAGGCGGTAAATTCCGTTGAAAACGCAGTGAAATCAGGTTTCAACAACATTAGTATTGATCTGATTTATGGCTTGCCCGGATTGACTTCCCAACAATGGAAACATAGCCTGAATAGTGCTTTTCAACTTCCGGCAGAACATCTTTCGGCCTACCATTTAACGTACCACGAAGGAACCCCTTTTTATACCTGGCTGAAGAAAGGTACGCTGACTGAACTTTCGGAAAATGAAAGTGTTGAACAGTTTAATATTTTGTTGGACAGTTGTTTAGATGCAGGATTTGAGCAATACGAAATCTCCAATTTTGCGCGGAAGCGGAATAAAAAATACTCGAAACACAACACGGCCTACTGGACGGGCGGAAAATACCTCGGGCTGGGTCCGTCGGCCCATTCGTTTGATGGCGAAACACGCCGCTGGAATGTGGCTCATGTTGAAGCTTACTGCAATGCCATCGAAAATAAATCATCGTATTTTCAGGAAGAACAGTTATCGGAAAAAGACAAGTTCAACGAGTATATTTTAACAAATATTCGCACCAAATGGGGCCTTTCACCGGGAACTATCAGCGAGCGGTTTGGTAAAAACAAGGCGGATTATTTTGCCCGCGAAATTGAAAAATACATTCAGAATAAGAAGGTAACAGAGCACAACGGGATTTTTACACTAACACGTGAAGGTTTATTTGTTTCAGATGACATTATGGCGAACCTGATGATTATTTGATTGTTAACCAAATGGTTGAATCAACAGCCGAATTAATAAATAATGTTAATCGCATGTGCCGTCTCTGTGAAAAACTTTATCTTAGCGGTCTTTTAAAAAACAGGAATATATGCAGGTTAGAATAGTTAATCAATCCAATCATCCGATGCCGGAATACAGCACAGAAATGTCGGCAGGAGTAGATTTGCGCGCTTATTTGAATGAACCGGTTGTGTTGAAACCACTGGAACGGAAATTGATACCCACCGGATTGTTTATTGAATTACCCAAAGGTTATGAGGCGCAGATAAGGCCACGCAGCGGACTGGCAATAAAAAAAGGAATTACGGTTTTAAACACGCCCGGAACCATCGATGCCGATTACAGGGGGGAAATAAGGGTCATTCTTGTTAATCTTTCCAACGAGGAATTTGTGATTGAGAACGGCGAGCGCATTTGCCAGATGGTGATTGCCTCGCACGAACAAGTGGAATGGAATTTGGTGGAAGAACTCAACGAAACACAACGCGGTGCAGGAGGTTTTGGACATACCGGAAATAATTGAAAAATGAAGAATATTACTATAAAATGGCTGACCTTTTTGCTTCTGATCGGAATAATTTTTTCGTGTTCAGGAGTTAAAAAAGTTGCAGAACAGGAAGAAAATCAATCAAATAATGCCGCTCAGGATACAGTTGATTTAGCCGAGGATGATCAGAAAAAGTTTGAATATTTGTTTGTGGAGGCCCTGAAGGAAAAAGCACTGGGCAATCCGCAAAAAGCCATTCAACTCTTTTCGGGTTGTTTGAATATTGATCCCAATTCTTCGGCAGCCATGTACGAGCTGGCCAGTATTCATGCCGCCAATAACGATTTTACCAGTGCATCGCTTTTACTCGAAAAAGCTATTAGACTGAACGCTGGAAACAAGTGGTATAAAATATTGCTGGCACAGATTTACCAGCAAACCCGCCAGTATGGCAAAGCTGCAGAAGTTTATAATGAATTAATCGAAGCTGAACCCGAAAATTTGGATTTTCTCTATCGGAAGGCTCTTTTGTTGTCTAATGCCGGAGAATTTGAACAAGCCATTGAAACGTACAATAAACTGGAAAAACAAGCCGGGATAAACGAACAAATTTCGGTGGCCAAACAACAGTTGTACGAAGAAACAGGGCAGATAGAAAAGGCATTTAACGAAATTGAAAAACTGATTGAGAGCAATCCCGACGAACCCAAATATTACGGGTTGATGGCCGATTTATTCCAGAGCCAGGGCGATTCGGTGAGTGCCATGAAATACTATCAGAAAATTAAAGAAATTGACCCTGAAAACGGATTTGTACATTTTTCGCTCGCCAACTATTACCTGCAAAACGGGCAGCCGGAAAAATCGTTCGAAGAAACAAAAAAAGGATTCAGAAGCGAAGAGGTTGATATTCAGACCAAATTGCAACTTTATATGATGCTTACTTCCAATCCTGAACAATCGAACTTAACACCCGAACAGGAAGATGAGCTCACTGAAATACTGGCCGAAACGCATCCTGACGAACATCTTGTTTACACCATCCGGGCTGAAAAAATGCTTAGAAATAACAAGATTGAAGAAGCCCGTGAAGAGTTACTGAAAGCGCTTGAAATTGAAAAAAACGATTACATGCTTTGGGAGCGGCTGCTTTTTATCGACAACGATTTGCAAGACTGGCCAGCCTTGTATGAACACAGCCGCGAAGCAATAGATTTATTTCCCAATCAGCCGCAAACCTATTTTTTAAATGCCGTGGCATGTGTTCAGCTCGAAAAATTTGAAGAAGCAGTCTCCGTTTCCGAGGAAGGATTAATGTACGTGGTTGAAAATAAACAAATGGAAGGCCGGTTTTTGATGCTGAAAGGCGAAGCGTTATATAAATTGGGCAACCAGCAGGAAGCGTTCGAAATATTTGATGAATCGGTAGAACTGGACCCGGATAACCACATTGCATTGAATAATTATGCCTACTACCTTTCACTGGCCGGAAAGAACCTCGACAAGGCCGAGCGTATGAGCGGAAAAGTTATCGAACGTTTTCCGGATAATCCCACTTACCTCGACACACACGCCTGGGTGCTGTTTAAGAAAGGCGACTATTCGCTGGCCAAATTCTACATGAAATCGGCCCTTGATAACGGAGGAGAAGAAAATCCAACCCTGCTGGAGCATTACGGCGATATTTTGATTAAAATGGAAGAAACCGACGAAGCGCTTAAATACTGGCAAAAAGCAATTGAGTTTGGCGGCGAATCCGAACTGCTGCAGCGAAAAATTGACGAAAAGCAATACCTGGAAGAATAGATGAAAGAAGATGTTTTGAGATGGAGAAGGTTAGTTATTTTTTTGGTACTGATTGCGGCTTTGGGATTATCGTCGTGCCGGACAACCCGCAATTTGACTGATGACTCCATAAAACCACTGAGCACACGAAAACTGGTAAGAAGGGTGGAACAAAATGCCTTCGATTATGATTTTCTTACTATCAGACGGATTAACTGCCGGTTTTCGAGTAATCAGAACAACACCAATTTCCGTGTCAACCTTAAAGCAATAAAGGATGAAAAAATATTGGTTTCCATCAGTAAAATCAATATTCCGGTTGGACGCGTTCTGCTCACTCCCGACAGTGTGAAATACGTGAATTACATCGACCGCAACTATTTTGTTGACGACTATTCCTATTTGAGCCGCTTTTTAAACACGAAACTCAATTTTGAAATCGTTCAGTCCATCATTTCAAATAACGCTTTTTCCTATCATAATTACGAGAAGAGAAGCAATTTAGTGAACTTCAATTCATCGGTTGAAGAGGGACTGTTTCTGCTCGAGTCAGGCGAAAAGCAAAAAATGTATTTCAGTCCCCGCAATTACGCACTTACAAAATTGGTTGTAAACGATGAAATGAATGCCCGGGAACTCGAAATGGTTTTTGATGATTTTGAAAAAGTGAAGAAGAAAGATTACCCCGGAACCATTGAAATGACCATGATTTCACCCGGAGAACGCATTAATTTGAAACTTAGAATGAATGGTTTTTCAACCGATAAAATTGATGGACTCACGCTTCGTATCCCCGATAAATACGAAAAGATCAGGGTGAATTAAAAATGTATTTTACTTTGAAATGACATAGTAAACCGCTGTGGTGAAGAAATTTCGCAACCACGGGATACCTGCAATTATTTTGGATTGCCTGCGGGGTTTCATTCCGAATTTGGTTTCGTAGTTCGGATTAATAAAAAAGAAGGTTCGCTTGTCAGTGCTGTAAAATTCCTTTTTCAGAATCCGTTCAAACCGTTCAATGGAAATGCCGGTTTCTTTAATAAAAAGCAGTTCGTCAACCCTTTTTTTGTTGCTTTCACCAATATTCAGAATTAACCGGTAAAGAAAACGGGGCAGCAGGTGAAAGTAAGGCAATTTCGACAGAATTTTATTTTGGCAAACCTGCTGGTGCCCGCCAAACGGGTTTTGCCAGGGCGGAAAAGCCAGGAAAAATTTCCCTTCCGGGTTCAGGAATTTTTTCACGTAACGCATAAATTTTTCCTGGTTGGGAATGTGTTCAATCACATCGCGCATGATGATAATATCGAAGGTTTTTCCCTTTAAATCAACTTTGTAAATGTCTTCGCAAATCAAGGTTAAGTTGTTCTTTTTGGGATGATGGACATAAAATTCACGTGCCAGCTCAATGCGTCCGCACGAAATATCGATCCCTGTTGCTTTACAGCCCAAATCCAGAAATGGTTTCAGATTGCCGGCCTCGGCACACCCGATTTCCAAAACTTTGGTTTGTGGCCCAATTGTAATCTGGTCTGAAATATAGGGGATTACATATTTCCGGGTAGTGTTTGCCTGTTCAGAAAAGTATCGTTTTTTGTTTTTATGGCGTTCCTGCATCGGGTTTTAAATATTGGCCACACGCCTTAAACTGGGTATATCCAAAAACTTAATCTTTCTTCCCTGCAATTCGATTAACTCATCCTGTTTAAATTCCGAAAGCAAGCGGATAACCGATTCTGTGGCAGTTCCTACCATGTTGGCAAGCTCCTCGCGGGTTAACGAAATTTGCAGGGTATTCTGGTTGTCCACTTCAAAATTTTCTTTTAAAAGAAGCAGCACTTCGGCCAGCCTTTCGCGCACGGTCTTTTGGGCAATATCGGTAATGTAATCGTTGGCTTCACGCAGCTCGCGGCAAACTATCTGCAGCATGTGGTGCGAAAACTGCCAGTTGTTCTTAATAAGGAATAGCAATGTTTGATACGGAACGTGGCACAAAACGGCTTCGTCGATTACTTTTGCGGTTGTGCAGGCCAGTTCCTGGCTTAAAAGCGAGCGGTAGGCAATTATTTCGCCCTTTTTGGCAAAGCGTATAATCTGTTCTTTCCCGTCGATTCCGGTTTTAAATACTTTAACAATACCCCGGGTAACACAAAAGAAACCCGTCAGCCTGCTGCCTTCACGGTAAATAATAGTTCCCTTTTTGTAAAGCGAGCAGGTTTTCTCATAATTCAACCGGTTAAATTCGTTTTCGTCCAGCTTTTTAAACAGCTGAAATCCGCTTAAATCAGTTTCCGCTTCAGTGGGTCTTTTTATAACACTTCTCATTTCCTATTGCTCTGTTTATTCCCTTAAATAACAACTTTATTCAAAAATAGTTAAAGATACAATTTCAATGAATATTTGAAAAACTATTTATATAGATATTTCGATGTTGTATATTTGCACCGAAATGAATTGAAACACAAGTAAAAGAAATGAATATGAAACATGTTGTTGATTTATCGTGGACCGACAAAGTTGCGTTTGAAACGGATATGGATGGCCACAAAGTGGTTATTGATGCCACAAAAGAAGCAGGTGGCAGGTGGCAGCGATTTGGGCCCGCGACCCAAAAAATTAATGCTTACCGCCCTTGCCGGCTGTACAGGCGTTGATGTGATTATGATCCTGAAAAAAATGAAAGTGAAACCCGAGGCTTTTAATGTAATTGTCGAAAATAAAATTACAGATAGAAAAAAGTAGAATGAAAAATTAAAAAGACATGAAAACAACAGGAAAATTATTAGGAACAATTTTATTAAGCATATTTTTTGGGGGTCAGTTATTTGCCGGAAACTATGAGGTGGACAAAAGCAAAAGCACAGTGAAATGGACCGGCAAGAAAGTAAACGGGCAGCATAACTGTATAATCGATTTTAAAAGCGGATCGCTCGAAGTAAATGATAATAAAATAGAGGGTGGTACTTTCAAAATTGATCATTTGTCATGGAAAAATTAATTTATAAGGCTTCCGACAGAGGAATTGCCGACCACGGATGGCTAAAAACAGCCCATTCCTTTAGTTTTGCCAATTACTACAATCCCGAAAAGCTCGATGCCGCCGGTTTCGGGTCAGTCAGCAATCCGCTCAAAATTGCAATGGGCGAAAACTCCAAGCTGCTTGCCATAGAAGTTCCCATGCATTAATTGAAATTTTCAAAAACCTGATTCCATTTTTTTCGTAGTAATTTTTATAATTTCGTTTGTCAAATAAATGACTACCAAAATATGATGAAATCGGTAAATCCCGCCACGGGTGAATCTTTTCAGAACTACGAGATTTTTTCAGAAAAAGGAGTTGAAAAAATAATCAACTCTGTGGATAAAAGCTGGCATAGCTGGCGTAAAACATCATTCTTTCACCGCAGCCAGATGATGCAAAACCTGGCCAGCCTTTTAAAAAGTAAAAAAGAAGAATTGGCCCGCCTGATGGCCCACGAAATGGGTAAGGTTTTGCGCGAAGGAATAGCTGAGATTGAAAAGTGCGCCTGGGTGTGCGAGTATTATGCTGAAAATGCTGAAAGTTTTCTTGAGAATGAAATCATTGATTCCGATTTTTCTTCATCGTATGTGAGTTACCAGCCTATAGGGACTATTCTCGCTGTGATGCCCTGGAATTTTCCGTTCTGGCAGGTTTTCAGGTTTGCGGCACCAACTGTTATGTCGGGCAACACTGCAGTGTTAAAACACGCCAGCAACGTGCCCGGATGCGCCCTGGCCATTGAGGATCTGTTTCGCGAAGCCGGTTTCCCCGAAAATGTGTTCCGCACATTATTGATTGGAAGCAACCGGGTGGAAGCAGTAATTAAACACCATGCCATAAAAGCAGTCAGCCTGACCGGAAGTACGCCGGCCGGAAAAAGTGTGGCTTCGGTGGCCGGAAGCGTAATGAAAAAATGCGTACTCGAACTGGGTGGCAGCGATCCGTACCTTATTCTGGAAGATGCCGATTTGGTTTCGGCTGCAAAAACCTGCGCCGCCGGAAGGCTGATAAATGCCGGGCAGAGTTGTATTGGTGCCAAGCGGTTTATTGTATCCGAAAAGGTTTATCCCGGATTTCTGGAATATTTTACCCAGGAAATGATGAAAGCTGAATTTGGCGATCCGTGCGAACCCGAAATTACAATGGGGCCGTTGGCAAGGATTGATTTGCGCGACGAACTTCACCGGCAGGTTGCCGATTCGGTGAAAATGGGTGCCGAAGTTATTATTGGCGGCGAAAAACCCAACATGAAAGGGGCATTTTATCCGCCAACCATTCTCGAAAATGTGAAACCAGGCATGCCCGCCTACGATGAGGAGCTGTTCGGCCCCGTGGCTTCGGTCATCCGGGTAAAAAATGAAACAGAAGCCATTCGTGTAGCCAACGATTCGGTGTTTGGGCTCGGCGCTGCTGTTTTTACCCGTGACCTGAAAAAAGGAGAAAGAATTGCCGAAACGCAATTACAGGCCGGCTGCTGTTTTGTCAACGATTTTGTGAAATCCGATCCGCGCGTCCCGTTTGGCGGAATTAAAGAGAGCGGTTTTGGCCGCGAACTTTCTTCGCACGGCATTAAAGAATTTATGAATGTGAAAACGGTGGTTGTGAAATTAAACTGTGCCTGACATTTGGATTTGCCTGGCGTAGTTCAAATACATTCCTTTGAATTTCAAACGGGTTTAAAATGATAAAATGACTTTGAGTCATGCTATCAAACAATTTACCTGGAAATTATTTTTTCTTTCGTATTTTTGTTCATATAAACAGTTACAAACAGCGAATATGAAAAAACTCGATACCAAATTGATGCACCCCCGCGACCAAATTATCCTCATCATCGACAAAATTTATAAAAGTGGTTTAACTACAACTTCAGGCGGAAATGTTTCCATTATCGACCAAAGCGGCGATATCTGGGTAACTCCGTCAGCCGTCGATAAAGGCTCGTTGAGACCTTCCGACATTGTGGTAGTGCGGAAAGACGGAACCATCGAGGGACGTCACAAACCGTCGTCGGAATATCCGTTTCACCGTGCCATTTACGAAGCGCGGCCCGATATAAAATCCATTGTGCATGCTCACCCGCCGGCACTGGTTTCGTTCAGTACCGTGCGCCAAATTCCGGATACGAACATTATTCCGCAGGCAAAATATGTTTGCGGGGGAATTGGTTATGCCCCCTACGAATTGCCCGGCAGCGAAGAACTTGGCAATAAAATCGCCGACGAATTTATCAAAGGTTTCAATGCAGTGATTATGGAAAATCATGGAACGGTGGTTGGCGGAAGTGATTTACGCGACGCTTTCCAGCGTTTTGAAACCCTTGAATTTTGCGGGCGAACCATTATCTATGGAAATATAATCGGCACTCCCAATTATTTAACCGATGCTGAAATTGAAGAATTTGAAAATCAGATTCCGCGTTTGCTTCCCGAAATGAGCCGCGTGGAACATCCATCAGATGAACGGGCTATCCGTCAGGAGATTAAAAAAATTGTTCACCGTGCCTGTAAACAGGGATTGATGATTAGTTCCTACGGAACGGTATCGGTCCGCTGGCGTGATAATGATTTCCTGATTACTCCGACAGATGTGGCAAGATGGGATATTCAAAACGATGACATTGTGCAAATTAAGGACGGGAAGCGCGAGCCGGGTAAAACCCCGAGCCGTTCAACCTGGCTGCACCAGGAAATTTACCGCCGCAACCCGGGAATTAATTCCATCATTCTTACACAAACGCCCTATTTGATGGCTTACAGCGTAACCGATGAAAAACTGGATGTACGCACCATTCCCGAAAGCTGGATATTCTTGCAGGATGTACCGAATGTTCCGTTTGGCTCTCACTTTTCCGGCGAAGAAACTATTTTGAATGTGTTATCTGAAAATACGCCGGCTGTTATTATCAACAACGATTCGGTGCTGGTTACAGGTGATAAACTGCTGGGGACATTCGACCGGCTGGAAGTAGCAGAATTCAGCGCCAAATCGCTGACTATGGGCGCTTCGCTGGGCAACCTTGTTCCAATAAATGACAAACAGGTGGAAGCGCTGCGGAAGAAATTTTTGGGATAAGTTTTTTTGCCACTAATTGCACTAATTTTCACGAATAAAATTGGTGTTCATCCGCTCTATTCGTAGCCAATTCTTTATTTGTAAATATTTTTCTTTGTAATCTCTTCTTGGAAGAGTGTTTCCGGATCATTGTAAAACTCAATAAATTTTTCGGAATCGGGGCTTCCTTTGTAGGGTGTAAAAGCTCCGTGGCCAGCTTCCTGCCATGGATTTCGCCAAACCAAAACATAGGACAGGTTGAAAGGTTTTAGTGTTTCCAACAATTGGGTCCACCAGTGAGGATTATTGGTAATTGGCCCACCGGTTTCTGTAACGGCTGCAATTTTCCCCTTTTCTTTTGCGAGGTAGGAAACCAACTCAGCACAATTCAGCAAGGTTTTTCTGTAATCAGGGCCGCGGTCGTATAAGTCGAAACCAAGCATATCCACTAATTCGTCGCCCGGATAACGCTCCAAATATTCATCCAGTGTTTCAAACCGGTCGGTTGAGTAAGTGTAAAGCACATGATGAATGTCTTTTTCCTGTTGCAAATAATCTACCGTAAAATGCCAAAGCGCAACGTATTCTTTTACCGTACAAAGGTTTTTTCCCCACCAAAACCAGCTTCCGGTATGTTCGTGATAAGGGCGGAAAATAACTGGTATGAAAGTTCCGTCGTCGGTTTTCAATCCGTTCAGGAAATCGGCCATTTTATCAAGATACGTTTTGTAAAGTTCATGTTTTTCGCCACCCGGAAGAATGGATTTCACCACTTTTTTGGAGGAAGTGTCCCACGCAGTTCCTCCGGTTAACGGATTGCGAAGGTGCCAGCTAATGGTGTTCACCCCACCTCTTTGATAAACAGTTTTAATCCAGCGTTGAATATCAGCAAAATATACTGAATCGAGACTGTATTCATTTCCCAACTCGAGGTGCCCGAGCTCCCAGCCATAAACAGCCGGATAGTCGCCTACTACATCTTTTACATCCGAGCGGCCTTCTTCTCCGTACCAACCCACTCCATAAGCCAGTGCATCTTCGTGGCCAAACATCATTCCTTTCTGTTGTAATTTCAGCAGGTTTTGATACAAATTGACCGTCTCACGTGTTGCTTCAGGGTCTGAAGGAAGCGGTTGTGCCGCGAGTAGTGTGGAAACGAGAATAAAAAAGAAATTTGTGATAATTTTTTTCATTTTGTATAATTCAAATTTGAATGTGTCAATTGTTATTCATTGCAACTTATGATTAATTTTATTCCGATCTTGTTTATTCAGCGTTTGCTCTGAAATCAAACCACAGTTTTATCGGGTAATTCTGATCGCTTGTATGTCCGCCGTAAACGCCCTTTTGACTTTCAGGCCCGAGTTGTTCCGGTTTTTTAAACTTGGTGCCAATGGCAGGAATTTCATATAAAAATGAAATATCTCCTTCAGGAAAAGGTGGATAGGTTCCACCTGCCACGTGCTGTGGTTTTCCGGGAGTAAATAGCCTGAAAAACAGGTTGGGTGTTTCAGAAATTATCGTAAAATCCGATTCTGAAGTTTCAAGGGTTGCCCAGTACAAATTGCCATGGTAACCCTTAAATTCAGGATATATGAGATTATTAAAACTTTCGCCGGTGATGGTGTTGTTGTATTCTTTTTCCCAGACTCCAATGTTGCTGCCTTTCAACCGGTTTTTCCAGACTCGGTATGGTCCGCGGCCCATCCATTTCACGCCTTCGCATTTCTCCTCCGGATAATTGAACGTAATACCCACAAATTCAACATTATTCATCCTTCTGCTAAGTGGAGAGGCTTCCATTTTTAGCAGCCCGTTTTTTAACAGTTTCCAGGTTATTTTCTCAGGATAACCATCGGATACAATTTTAAAAACGAAATTGCCTTCGTCATCTTTTTTCCACATGGTTTCAGTTACTTTTGAATCTGCACCAACTACTGCCGGCCCGCCATTCAGCGAAATAATTCCATTGCTGTTTTTTACCGCCTGCAATATTCCATTGGTTTTGCTGAAAGTTATTTCAACATCTCCGGCAATGGCTTTTACCAATTGCTCATTTTCACTGATGGTTATTTCGTCATTGTCCTGATTGTCGGCAAGTTCAGCAGCTTTTTCATCCGGCTGAACTACCGGCCAGCTCCAGGTATAGAGTTCTTTCCCGTGCGGGTCGACTGCAGTAAACATAAACAAATCAGCTTCTTGTAATGCTTCGCTGCTGTTGGTTTCCATTAATACTGTTTCTCCAGGTTCGGCATCCGGACTGGTTAGAATTCCGGAACCCACCACCTTTTTTTCTGTGCTTCCAATTTCAGTTTTAACCGCTTTCCAGCTAAATCCGCAATCTTTCAAGTTGGTGTAAATGAATTTATTTTCCAAAAAGAGTTTTCCGTCCCATAATTTATTAACAATTAGAGGTTTTACCTGTACCGGCGACCATATTTCTTTAACGGTGTAAAAGCTACCTTCCTTTTCGCGGTGAGGACCGAGAATCCCATCAGGTGCGTGGTTTCCGTCGCTATCGAAAACAGTTCCGGGTTTGTCAGTGCGCAAAACGGCTTCGTCGGCAAGCATCCACAAAAAGCCACCAGCCAGCAACGGCGTAGATTCATAACTCCGCCAATAGGCTTCCAGTCCTGCCCCGTGGCCTCCATCGTACAAACCATGGAGTAATTCAGTAGGCATAAACGGATCGTTTCCAAAAGTATAGCGGCCGATGCCGTAATCAAATTCCGGGTAGTGGTGCGTATCGGCACCGTTGCGAAGCAGCCATGGATACAAAACCGGCCGTTTCTGGATGTCGTATTTATGAAAATTCTTCTCATTGTAAAAATCCCATCCACCTTCATTTCCATGGTCCCAAATTACAACGCTCGGATGGTTGTGGTCGCGTAAAACGGTTTCTTTCACCAGCTTTGGCCCAACAATGGTATCGTAGCTGTCCTGCCATCCGGTTACCTCGTTCAGCACAAAAAGTCCGAGCGAATCGCATAGTTCAAGGAACCGTTTGTCGGGAACGTAATGTGAGCAACGTACGGCGTTCATGTTCATTTCTTTCATCAGCCGGATGTCAGTGAGGTGGTTTTCCTCACTCAGGCAGCGGCCGGTTTCGGGCCAGAACGAATGGCGGTTCACGCCTTTGAAAACCACTTTTTCGCCGTTGATGTAAAAGCCATCGTGTTTTCGAAGTTCCACCGTTCGGAAACCAATGCGTTCGGTTACTTCGTGCATAACCTCTTCCTCTTTTTTCAGGCTGATTTTTATATTGTACAAGTTGGGCCATTCCGGATTCCAGGGGTTGATGTTTTCAAATTTCCCGGAAATCCAGGTTTCGGTTTCTCCCTTATTTATTTCAGCTTCAATATTTTCTGAAATTTTGGTTCCCTCCAAATCGAAAAGTTCTGCGGTAATTGTGTAATTGTTTTCTGATTCATTTAACACGATAAATGACTTGAAAGTACCGTCGGCTTTGGCATCGATGGCAGTGCGCTTCATATGAATTTCGGGCAAAATTTCCAGAAATACCGGACGGAAAATGCCACCAAAAATCCAGAAATCGGCCTGTCGTTCGGCCTGGTTCACCGATTCGTTTGACGAATGTTTGGCCACATTCACTTCAAGCAGATTTTCCTGGCCATATTTCAGCAGTTTACTGATGTCGTATTTAAACCGGTAAAACGCACCCTGATGAATCTCCCCGGCAGGCTTTCCGTTGATTTTCACTTGTGTGTCGGTCATCGAACCATCGAAAACAATTTTTACGGTTTTGCCCCTCCACTCGCGTGGAATTTCAAATTCGTACCTGTACAGCCCGTGTTCTTTTCCCAGCTTTTTGTTTTCATCACGCCAGTCGTGGCCATAGTTGTAGGTTCCAAAACCCTGCAATTCCCAGTTTGATGGCACGGGAATGGTGGCCCACTCGCCGCTGTTTCGGCCGTCGGTGCAGTAAAATTCCCAGTCCACCGTATTGGCGGCATCTGTGCCGGAGAGGTAAACGATTTCTGTTTTTTGTGCCTGAGTGAGGGTTGAAATCAAAATAGATACGAAAAAAAAAAAGAAATAAGTTACTGAATTTCATTTTATTTTGGTTTTGATATTATTGCATACGAAACTAAATAAAACTTTTAAAACTGCTTAATAGAATTGAAATTTGATGGATTTATTTAATTTTACTCCTTGAAAAATAGTGTATTAATGAATGATAGATTTCAGTTTTGGTTATTCCTGGTCTTTTTTCAATTCCATTTCTTATTACCTGCACAAGTTTATAGTCAGGCCGCCAGTCCACAACAAATTGACAGCTTACGTGACGAGTTAAGTAAAAAAACAGGAGATGAAAAAATTTCAGTGCAACTGGAGTTAGCGCTCCAAATTCATACGAAAGAAAAGGATGAAGCATTAAAACATGCAAAATCTGCTTTGGAATTAGCCCGAAAAGACGGAGCCCGCAATTTGGAAATGCGTGCTTATTATGTTTTGGGAAGGATTTATTTTGCTGATGGGGATCATGATCTTTCAAATACTTATTACAAAAGCGCGTTAGAGCTAACTGATGCGCTTGGTGAAAACTGGTATAAAGGAGAAATTCTATTCCGGAAGGGAGTTATAGAGCATCAAAAGGGTGAAAGTTTACTGGCACTTGAGCATTTTAATGAATCTGTTCAGGCCTGCCGGTTATCCGGGAATTTTAAAACTGCCGGCTCTTCGTATTCCATGATGGGAACTATTTTCAGGCTGAATGGAATGTATGACAGGGCCATCGAGTACATCATTAAATCAAAATTGAATTATGAAAAAGCTGCATTTGCGGAAGGTGATGCCTGGGCAGCCTATTTGCTGGGACGAATTTACGCTGATTTAAAAATTCCGGAGAAAGCAATGGAATATTTCCGGGAAGCTCTTGGAAAATATCAGAAAATGGCTGCCATCGATGGGAAAAATAATGGCGTTGCTATTTGTTACGAACAAATTGGATTATTAAACCTTGAATCAGGGAATCTGGATGAAGCCCGCAGAAATATAAATCTCGTTTTAGAAATTCATAATGAAAGCGGTTCAGACTACGGATTGTCAAATGCCTATAAAAACCTGGGGAGGATTGAATATCATTCAGGAAATTATACAACAGCAGAAAATTACTTAACCCGGGCATTACCGATAAAAATTGAAATTAACGATTTACTCAGTCAACCAACTATTTACGAATATATTGGATTATGCCAGATAGCGAGGGAAAGGAAAGAGGAAGGTTTTACTACTGTTCTGAAAGGCCTGGATTTGGCACTTACGAATGACCAGAAAAAAATTCAGTTAGACATTTATTCAAAACTTTCAGATGCTTATCTGAATTTGAACAACCTGGGGAAGGGCATTTTTTACCTGAAAAAACAAATTGAAACGCAAAATTCAATCCTTTCAGGCGCAGCCAATATTAAAATCGACCAGTTGCAGGCTATTTATGAGATTGACGAAAAAAACAGTCTAATCGCCGATCTTGAAAAACAGAACGAAATAAATACGTTGAGATTAAAACAACAAAGAACCTATCAAACAATGATGATAATAGGGACATTTTTTGTTGTATTAATTTTGGTAATTATACTTTTGTTTTACAGCAAATTACGCTATAAAAACCGTGAGCTGAGTAAGATCAATACAACGAAAAACAGGCTTTTTTCAATAATTGCGCATGATTTAAAAGGGCCGATTGGCTCCTCTCTTGCGTTAAGTAAGATTCTGGCTGAAGAAAATGAAACAAATAAACAATCTGCGGAAAATAATTATTCAGCCCTTTTATATCAAAGTCTGAATAATTCTTACAGCTTGTTAAATAACCTTTTGGAATGGGCACGGTCTCAATTTCAAAAAATAGAGTTTAATCCACAACATTTGCATTTATTTAATGCTGTTGATGAAATTAAAGAGCAAATGTTATCTCAGTTTCAAAACAAAGCTATCAATTTTGAAGTGAAGGTTGAAGATGCTCAAAATGTTTTTGCTGATGAAGTAATGTTAAAAACAATACTTCGCAATCTGTTGTCAAATGCCATTAAGTTTTCCAATCCAAATGGGGAAATAATTATTTCTTCAAACAAAGATGGTGAGTTTATTGAGATATCAGTGCAGGATTTTGGAATTGGAATTGAACCTGAGATTATTCCGCATCTTTTTGAATTTAATTCAAATATAAGCCGGGCGGGAACCTTGGGCGAAACCGGAACAGGTTTAGGGTTAACCCTGGCCAAAGAATTTGTTGAAAAACACGGCGGTAAAATTTGGGTTGAAAGCAAAGCCGGGGTAGGAAGTGTTTTCAAATTCACGATTTCTGTGAATTAACTCTAATCTTTTGTGATTTTGCTTCCCCACCAGTTATTTCCCGGCTCAAAATCTTCAGATAAAAAGCGCATGCGCTGGTTTTTCAAACGCGGCCAGACCTCGTTTACGATTTGTTCCAAATACTTTTGCTCTGCTTCTCTTGTCCATTCCGGGTCTCTTTCAGGATAGCGCGCCCCCATTTCATTCAGCATTTCAAAAAGCTGCCTGCTTAAATCAACCACCAGTTCCGGATTTTTACCGGAAAGGTCTGTTGTTTCCTCCACGTCTGTTTCCAGGTTATACAGTTCTTCCCGCCCATCTTCGTAATAATGAATGAGTTTCCATTTTCCGAGCCGGATGATGGACGACGGTTCGCCGCCTTGGTTGCCGTAGTGCGGATAATGCCAGATGAGCGGGCGTTCCGGGAGTGATCCGCCATTGAGAACGGGGACTAAGCTCATTCCGTCGTTGTGTTCTTCGGGCCGCAAATCGGCTCCTGCAAGTTCCAGCAGGGTGGGGTAAAAGTCGCTTCCCATAACGGGCACTTGCGATTTTTTACCGGCAATATCCAGCCAGGGAACTTTGATGAAATAAGGCTCACGGATGCCGCCTTCAAACTGGTATCCTTTTCCGCCGCGCAGAGGCAGATTGGAAGTGGCAAACGCATCGCCGGCCGAAACGCCGCCATTGTCGGACGTAAAAATCACGACGGTGTTTTCTGCGAGCCCCAGTTCATCGAGGGCATTCAAAACCACGCCCACAGCATCGTCCATGGTTTCTACCAGGCCGGCGTAAACCGGGTGGTCCTGCACCTGCCTGATGGGGAGGAAATGGCCCATTTCGAATCCGGTTTCAGCAATTCCCAGTTCCTCAGCTTTTGCGCGGTATTTGGCCCATTTTGCCTCGGTGGTTTGAATAGGTGCGTGAACAGCGTAAAACGAAAGATAGGCAAAGAAGGTAGTATCTTTATTTTTTTTCATAAAATTTACGGTCTCTTTTGCCAGGCGCATCGAAAGGTTTTGTCCGTCAGGCCCACTTTCGAGGTTAGGATTTTCCCATGGAGCAAAAAATCCACCCCGTGGGCTTCCAACATCCCAGCCGCCTTTATTGATATCGAAACCATGATCTTCGGGCCACGAACCTTTGCTTCCGAGGTGCCACTTACCAGCGAAAAAAGTTTTGTATCCGACTTCTTTCAATGCTTCCGGCAGGGTAACGTATTCATGAGGAAGATTGTGTACGTATTCCGGCGGGAGTAATTGATTGTGTCTTCCCTGTTTGCGCCACTCTTCACCTGTTTTGGCTCCAATCCAGTCGGTTATTCCGTGCCTTGCCGGGAACTTTCCACTCATAATACTTGCCCGCGAAGGACTACACACCTGACAGGCAGCATACCCATCGATAAAAACCATTCCTTCGTTGGCAATCCGGTCGATGTTGGGCGTTTCATAAAAATTGCTTCCCATGCAGCTTAAATCGTGGTAACCCAAATCATCAGCAAGGATGAACAGAATGTTTGGTTTTTGGAGCTCTTCCTCTTTAGTTTGACAAGCATTTAAAATCAGAAAGCAAACAATCGTTAAAAGTATAGGATATTTCATTTTAATTGAGTTTTACGATTTTAAAAAAGATAGCGGTTATCCAGAAAATTTTGAATTTTTTTATCCAATGACCAAAGTCTGGAATCAGAAAAGATGGTTGCTGTAATTATGCATGAATCAATAAGTCCAATTCCTTTACTGATTAATTTCTTTCGCTGGGAAAACTCGCCAGCCAAAATATAAAGATTTTCAATCTCTGCTTTTGGAATCAATCCATAATAGGATTTTAGCATTTCTGCTTCGCGCTTATTGCGAGCGCCCTGCAACAATTCTGCAAAAATTAATTCAATTGTTATAATCTCATTCTTTTCCAATAATTTTTGAATTAAGTCGAGATATTTTTCGTTTCCCTTAAAATACTCGATCCAAACCGATGTATCAATAATAATACTCATTATTGTCTGTTGAGATTTCTTATTTCATCAGCGGTATATTCAAAACGAATCGGATTTTTTTTAACCGATTCATTTAAATCCTTTAACTTTTGCAATCTGATATATTCATTCAGAGCTACTTTTAATGTTTCAGTAATGGTAGATGCTTTGGAGTATTTCATAGCATCCTTTATAACATTTTCATCAATTATTGCAGTTACTTTCATAATCCGATTTTTTATACGATACAATATACGATTAAATATCGTATGACAAAAATGTTGCCTAATCTTTTCAATTACAATATTTTCTTACTGCAAATATCCCTTTGAATCAAAAGTAAAAACTTCCGATTCGGTGCGGGCGTTTTTCATGATATTAGAGAGCTCTTCAACCATTTCCGGATGCTGTTCGGCCACATTGTTTTCTTCCCCCAAATCTGTTGAAAGGTTGTACAACTCGGTGGTTGTTTTTTCAGGATCGAGAACGTTGTACCTCACGAGTTTCCAGTTTCCCTTTCGAACAGCCTGCCGGCCACCACGTTCATGAAATTCCCAGTACATGTATTCATGTTCTTTCTGTTTCTTTTCATTACCCAGAAGAGTTGGCAGAAAAGAAATTCCGTCGATATCTTCAGGAACGCTGGCTCCTGAAATTTCAGCCACGGTTGGAAAAATATCCCAGAAAGCCGAAATGTGATCGGTTTCGCTGCCGGCTACAATTTTTCCATTCCAAACAGCAATCATCGGAACGCGGATTCCACCTTCGTACAAATCGCGTTTATAGCCTTTTAGCGGACCGTTGCTGTCGAAATAATCGGGATCGGCACCGCCTTCCATGTGCGGACCGTTATCGGACGTAAAAATGATGAGGGTATTTTCATAAACACCGAGTTCTTTCAACTTCGCTATAATTTCACCCACCTGCATATCGAGGTAATCAATCATGGCTGCAAAAGCGGCATGTGATTCAGGTTGCGAACCATAAGGACCCTGTCTGAAATTTTCTCCTTCATCCACTCCCTTGTATTTTTTTTCAGGAAGAAATTTGTCCCGGTATTTTTCCATGTATTCTTCGGGTGCAAACAGTTCAGCATGAGGAATGATGGACGGGTAGTACATAAAAAAAGGTTTGTCTTTGTTTTCTTCCAGAAATTTCATGGCGTGTTCATGAATGATTTCCGGTCCGTACACACCGGTTTGCGTGCCTGAATTTCCTTCCAGCATTACTTTTTCCTGATTGTGCCACATGTGGTAAGGGTAGTAATGATGCCCGATTCGCTGGCAGTTGTATCCGTAAAATTCACCAAATCCCTGGTTGTTGGGATCCCCTTCCGAACCCGGATAGCCAAGTCCCCATTTTCCAAAAGCTCCGGTCACATATCCGGCATCCTGCAGTGCTTCGGCCATTGTTACCGCTTCGGCTTTTAGCGGGTACTGACCTTCGGGTTTCCACTCTTTGTTGCCACGAATGAAAGTGTGTCCGGTATGCTTGCCCGTCATCAGCGACGAACGGGAAGGCGCACAAACTGTGGAACCGGAATAGTGCTGGGTAAACTTCATCCCGTTTTCAGCCAGGTTGTCGATGTTGGGCGTTTCAAAATGGGTTTGCCCGTAGCAGCTTAAATCGCCATAACCCAGGTCGTCTGCAAGGATGTAAACGATGTTGGGTTTTGCGGATTTTTCATTTTTTTGTTTTGTCTGATTGGTACATGAAATAAGATACAAGTTAAAAATTAATAAAAAAAGAATAAGGTTTTTCATTTTGAAAACTATTATGGTTTATTGAATTGTGATAACGTTAATTTTTATTGCTAAATACTAAATTTATTTCTTCGTAAGAATCTATTAACTCAGGAAGAGTTAAAACATTTATATCAAGAATTTTGCAAACAGCAGGAAGTTTTTTAAAAGATTTATTATCGTTGCTTGTTTCTGTTTCCTCCGTAACAATATAAAGAACACTCTCAAATAAATTCTTGTTTTTCAGACAAAAGAGAAGAAGTTTTGCGTCTGCTGATTCAAGATAGGCGTTTTTGCGATTTTCAAATTCAACTGCAGTAAGTTTATTTCTTATCGCGCCATTTATGAATTGATTTTCAAGCTGATTAAAGAATTTTGTTGTCGGAAGAAGTTCTTCAGTCTTAACCCTTATTTTTTTGTCATTTAAATAATTGATTGACTTTAACACGAGTCCTTTTGAAGTATATTTACATTCTTCGTAAACCTTATCAAGAATTATTATTTCTCCTGATTTAATTTTTGATTCAATGAGGTTGTATAATATCTCGTTTTTATCAAAGGGCAAGTAATAACGTACCAATGATAATAATGAACTGGTATCTATCACCACTCTCATGAAATATATTTCTCTAGTTTTTCGGGTTTAATGTTAAGTCGTTTACAAACTTCATATTCGTTCAAAACTCCTTCATAAAAAGCAGTTTGAATGGTAGAAATTAAAAGAGGGGATTTTATTGGTTGAGGAGCAGCGCCTCTTTGTTTAATACCTTTATCTTTATCAAGTTCCTGGTTTATTTTTTCTTTTTCGAGTTTCCTTTGATATTTTTCGAACAAATCAGTTTTTATTTTTGAATAGTCATTATTCGAAAGTTTTTTCTCATAAAGTAATCTCGTAAATAATGCAATCTGACTAAGATGGGTGTGTTTTGATATTTTTTCAATTATTTCAAAATGATAGTCATTTGAAGAATCAGCTTTTTGAATCATATATAAGTCATTTGCATAATCTCCCACAAGAAAAAAGTATGCGAAATCATTGCACCATCTTTCTATTTTAGAAAAATCTGTTTTTGATATCTGTTGGTAATCTAAAAAATCAATTTCTTCTTCATTTAAAAGGAAATGCCCTAATTCATGAACCAATGAGAAGATTTCTCTACGAAAAGCCTTTTGCTGGCGTTTAAGAACAATTACATTGGGATTCAGAAAGAAACCGTCTATGTTGGCTTTTTCTTTTTTATTCCAGGTTTCAACAAATTCAAAAACCAGAATATTAAACTCTGCAAATTTTCCAATTAAAGACTTGAGAAATTCTTTTAGATCAGATGAATATCCTGGATGCAATATTTTTCTTAACTCTTGGGCAACAAATTTTGGATTGTCTTTTGTATTGTAAACTTTAAAAACTCTATCTGTTTTTAGATCAGCTAATTTTGAAATTGCAGAGAGAGAGATTTTGAATTCTTCAAACTCGTTCACAATCTTGCGGGCTCCAAAATTCAGTTCAGAATTAAAGCTTTCTTTTCTAAAAAATACACTGGCATCTTTTGATTTTTCTGGTGCTTTTGGATCTAAATAGAAATGAAGTCCTTTATTAAAAAAACTATCAATCCTTTTTAAGTGGTTTAACTTTATTTTTGTTGAAAACAATTCTTTTTGCGTAATAGGATTTTTTAATCCTTTACTAATCTTCTCTGATAATTCTTCAACAGATAAACCATATATGTCGAGAAGATACTTTAGTCTTGATATGTTTTGTTCTATGTACAAGAATTGATTACATTTTTTTCAAAGATACATTATTATAGATTTTTTGCAGCAATCAAATTTAATTTGAAGGTTAATTTTTAGTTTGAATTTTTATTGTTTCCGGTTTCAATCCTTTCCCGTTTATTTTCAACTCAATTTCACCTGCTTCTTCGAGCGACTGAACCGTTACCACCAGTTTTCCACTGAAAGCCTTCATCGTGGGTTTGTGAAACATTTCCAGAGAAGTAGGGTCTCCATTGCAAACCACTTTAAATTTTCCAGCGCCGGAAACATTGAAGTTTAGCTGGTTGTCAGCAGTCGGACAAAGATTTCCGTTTTTATCAACTACCGTTGCCCCACTGGTCGGGCACTTCGTTTCCGGCGCTCCACATTACAATTGAAGGATGATTTCGTGTGGCGCGAACCAAATTGACCACATCTTTTTCCGCCCATTCATCAAACCAGCGGTTGTAACCGTTTTTAACTTTTGGTTTGGCCCACTCATCAAAGCTTTCGGCCAGCATCAGGATTCCCATTTCGTCGCACAATTCCACCTGTTCAATGGAAGGCATGTTGTGGGCCGAACGAATAGCATTGCCTCCCATGTCCTTCAAAATGGTGAGCTGACGTTTGAGCGCCGCCCTGTTTACTGCAGCTCCCAGCGGGCCCAAATCGTGATGCAGGCAAACCCCTTTAAATTTAGTGACTTCGCCGTTCAGCACCAGTCCTTTTCCCCGCTCGTATTCAACAGTCCGGATGCCAAAACGAATGGTTTGTTCGTCTTTCAGTTCATTGCCCTGGTACAACTTCATCGCAGCAAAATAGAGATTGGGTTCCTTCAGGCTCCAGATTTTGGGATGGGGAACGCCAATATTCTGCTCCATCTGGTTTCCGAATAGTTTATCTGTCGATTCGGTGGCAACAACTTTTCCTTCAGTGTCTTTGATTTCGGTTACCAGCATCGTATTTTCCCCGTTAATTTCTGTTTTTATGTTCACTTTGGCTACCTCGTCTGACAAAAAAGGCGTAGTGATAAATGTTCCCCAGTGTTTAAAGTTGACCTCATGCTTAACGATTAACTGTACTTTGCGGTAAATCCCGGTGCCCGGGTACCAGCGCGATGAGAAAGGCAGGTTCTCCAACCGGACAGCCAGCAGGTTTTTGTCGCCTTCTTTTAAATAACCAGTAATATCGAAATAGAAATAGGCATAGCCATAAGGATGATTTCCCACCTTTTTGCCATTCACCCACACATGGGCATCGCTCATGGCACCGTCAAAAGTCAGCAGTACTTTTTTGCCTTCTTTAAACCCGGGAACTTCAAATGTTTTCCGGTACCAGCCCACGCCAATGTGTGGTAAGGCTCCGGTCCGTCCGGTTCTCAGGCGGGCTTCCTCTTCCATATCCTGCTGCACGCGGACTTTTTGTGCATCAATTGTTTTGTCGAAAGGTCCTGTTATCGCCCAGTCGTGGGGCACTGAAACAGTTTCCCAGGTAGAGGTGCTTAACTCCTGGTTTTCAGCTCCTTCTACATCCTGGTTGATGAATTTCCAGTTGTCTTCCAGCGAAATAACTGTGCGGGGCGTGCTGTTTTGGGAGAAACTGATTGTTGCAATCAAAAGGGAAAGAATTGTCAGAAAATTTTTTTTCATGGCAATAGGTTTATGAATAATTTTGGTAATCAAAGAGATATTTATTCTTTATCCCTGCAAACACATACAAAAATAACCGGAATTTTAAAGTGCCTGCTGTCATTGTGTGTTTTTTTGGAATCTTTATTTTTCTCTGTCGTTTTGTAGAACACCTTTCTTGTCATCATTTATCTTTTGAAAAGTTTACGCCAAAGAATAGGTGTTGTTGCCAGGCTTCGAAAAAATCAGGAATCAGTACAATACCTCAGTTTTTAGATAGAAACATATAAGCAATTTGAGAATTAACTTTCAGCTTTTTGCCTGATTTATATTTAACAAAATTAAATAATTTTGTATTGAAAAAGTCGTTAAAAATAAACTGCAAAATGGAAGAGAAGACCTTTTTTTATAAACTTTTGCTTGATGGAAACTTCGAATTTTGCCATGATGATTGTAAAATGAAAGAATTCAGTAAAATGTCACTTTCTGAACTGATTGAAAAGGCAAGGGAAATGAGTTCTGTGGAAATTAGAACCATTATCAGCAGGCATGAAGATTGCCTGAAAAATTACTGGCATAAATTTGCCAGTTAAATCTGCTTTTCCTGTTTCTGTTTTGCGGTTAATGGAGAAGTTGGTCAGCGGGGCAATCATCCCGTTGAACAGGCCGGTGGGTTTCCACCGAACGAAAGTCTGGCCCGGCGCAGGATTCATTTCGGCTCCCAGACGGTAGCGCCACTTTCCTTTTAAATCAATTTCAATATCATCAGCCAGCAGTTCGTAAGGTTTGTCGGGCACAAAGCCACCGCGGCCGCTGTTACTGACTACACGCACAACAATCGTGTTTTATTTACCATGTTTGAAATTACGGCAGTTCCGCGGTTACCGCATCCGATTATTCCCAAGCGGATGGCGGAATTGGCCCGGCTACCGAAAACGGTGGATGGTTTTAAAATGGTGAGTGCGGAAATGGCAGCTGTGGAGGCCACAAAGTTTCTACGGTTGATTGGTTTCATAACAGTACGTTTGATTTATAGACTTAAAGACCAAAGTTAAGAAAGAAAAATAACAAATGACAAAAATCAAATTTCAAATAAGCTCCAAAAACTGAAAAACCAATTATCGAAACAATATAAATTTCAGAATTTTGGAATTTATAGGTTTTGAAAATTGGAATTTATTTGCGATTTGTGATTTGCAATTTGGATATTACTGTCATCAATTCATTATGCCCAAAAAAATTGGGTGAGCGCTCGAAATGACAATTTAAAGTTGACACAGCATTTGTAGAGTTTGCAATTAATCCTTTTAACGTTTCTAAACCGCTTGACGGTTAGCTCCTGAAAACAAAAAAAGCCGGGCAACAGCCCGGCACACATGCTAAAATGGGGTGTGAAACTGTATTAGAACAGTTTTTTAAATCCTACAACGTCTTTTACTTCCTGTAATGTTTTTGCAGCCGACTCACGGGCTTTTTCAGCACCTATCCGGGCCACTTTTGCAAGATAAGCATCATCTTCCAGAATGGCAATAATCCGTTCGCGAATTGGTGTGGTATATTTGATAATATCTTCGGCCAGTTGCTTTTTCATGTCGCCGTAGCGGATTTCGCAGTTGTTGTACTGTTCATTAAAATGCCGCACTGTATCGGGTTCCGAAACAATTTCCATCAGCGTAAACAGGTTTTGCACCGGCTCCGGTTTTTCCTGGTTCATTTCAGTAGGGCCGGCATCAGTAATAGCGCGCATCACTTTTTTGCGAATCGATTTCGGGTCTTCAAACAGGTTGATGGCATTGCCTTCCGATTTTCCCATTTTGCCGCTGCCGTCGAGGCCGGGCACTTTTATCATGTCTTTTCCGTCGAACGTGTAGGGCCGCGGAATAGGGAAGACATCTTTTTTGTACATCCGGTTAAAGCGTTTGGCAAATTTGCGGGCCATTTCCAGGTTTTGTTCCTGGTCTTTACCTACCGGCACAAAGTTGGCTTTGTGAATGATAATATCGGCTGCCATCAAAACCGGGTAGGTGAGGAGCCCGGCGTTTACATTCTCTGGTTGCTGGCGCGCTTTGTCTTTAAACGAAGTGGTGCGTTCCAGTTCGCCGAGGTAAGCGTTCATATTCAGGATGGTATATAATTCGGTCACCTCCGGGACATCGCTCTGGATGTAAATGGTGGCTTTCTCCGGGTCGATGCCGCAGGCCAGGTATTCGGCCAGCACCTGTTTTACGCCCGACTGCAAATCTTTTGGCGTGGGGTGCGTGGTGAGTGAATGGATATCGGCAATAAAAAAGTAGCAGTTGAAATCTTCCTGCATCCGCACAAAATTACGCACCGCCCCAAAATAGTTGCCGAGGTGTAAATATCCGGTGGGCCGTATCCCGCTTAAAACTGTCGGTTTATTTGTCATTTTTCCTGATTGTCAAATTCGGATGCAAAAATAAGCAAACAACCCAAAACTAAAAAGGGAAAAACAGAAGGGGCTGAAAAGCTGAGTTGTCGAAGCTTGAATTATTTCCCTGATACCTTACCTTTCCTGCCGAATTTCTGTAATTTTGCTTTTCTATAACAGTTTAACAGATGGCAAAAATCAGGGTAACCAAACGGTTTCATTTCGAGATGGCGCACACGCTTTACGGGTACGATGGGTTGTGCCGGAATATTCACGGACATTCGTACAACCTGGAAGTGACGCTTGCCGGTGAGCCGCGCAATGAGCCCGGTCATCCGAAAGATGGCATGGTGATGGATTTTGCCGATTTGAAGCACCTCGTAAAATCGGAAATTGTCAACCGGTTCGACCACTCCCTTATGGTGAATAAACTGGTTCCGGAACAACAAATTGAGTTGCTGCGAGAAACTTCCGAACGGATTATCCAGGTCGATTTTCAGCCCACTACCGAAAATATCGTCAGTTACATTGCCGAAATCTTTCAGGAAAAACTGCCACCCGGCGTTTCGCTTTTCAGTATCCGGCTTTTTGAAACGGTGACCGCTTTTGCCGAGTGGTTTGCAGAAGATAATCAGTAAAATAAAATATTATGACAGAAAGCAGCCCGAAAAAACTTTTCCTGCTCGATGCTTACGCGTTGATTTACAGAAGTTATTATGCATTTATCCGTAATCCGCGGTTTAACTCGAAAGGGGTGAATACCTCCGCAATGCTTGGTTTTGTAAACACTCTCACACAACTGCTCGATGCAGAAGATCCACACTATATCGGGGTTGTTTTCGATGTGTCGGCACCCACTTTCCGCCACGAGATGTACAAGGAATACAAAGCCAACCGCGAGGAAATGCCCGAGGATTTGCGCAAATCCATTCCGTACATCCGCAAAATTATCGAAGCGTTCAATATTCCGATTATTGAAAAGGAAGGCTTTGAAGCCGACGATGTAATCGGCACACTGGCACAAAAAGCCAAACCCGAAGGTTTCGATACCTTTATGATGACACCGGATAAAGATTATGCGCAGTTGGTGGAAGATCACGTGCGGATGTACAAACCCGCCAAGCAGGGCGGCGCTGCCGAAATATGGGGACCGGAGGAGGTAAAAAAGAATTTCGGAATAGAAAATACGGAGCAGGTGATTGATATCCTGGGTTTGATGGGCGACAGCTCCGACAATATTCCCGGATGTCCGGGCATCGGGCCCAAAACAGCTGAAAAACTGATTGCCAAATACGGCAGCATCGATGGAATTTACGAAAACATAGACGATTTGAAAGGCAAGCAAAAAGAGAACTTGCTGGAGTTTAAAGACCAGGTGTATTTGTCTCGAAAGTTGGTGACCATCATCCAGGATGTGCCCATTGAATTCGACAAAAAAGGGCTCACCCGTGATGAGGTGGATAAGGAAGCGCTAAAAGCCATTTTCGAAGACCTGGAATTCCGCACTCTCGCCCAGCGGCTGGGACTTGAAGAGGTAAAAACAAGCGTGGCGACACAGCAGTCGCTTTTTGGAGATGTGGAGGCGGCGCAGCCCGTTACCCAAAAGCGCGAAAACCTGGAATCGGTTCCGCATCAGTATTATTTGGTGGAAGATGAAATGCAGCGCGCCAGCTTGCGGGCGGAACTTTCGGTGGCCGAAGCGTTTTGTTTCGACACCGAAACCACCGGGCTCGACACCCATTCTTCCGAAATTGTTTGCCTCTCATTTTCATTCCGCAAGCACGAGGCTTATTGTGTTTTGCTACCCACCAAAAAAGAGGAGGCCCAGAAAGTGCTGGACGAATTCCGCGCTATTTTTGCCGATGAAAACATTTTGAAAATCGCCCAGAACATCAAATATGACATTCTGATGCTGAGTAATTACGGCATCGAGGTGAAAGGCAAACTTTACGACACGATGCTGGCGCACTACCTCATTCAGCCCGAGCAAAAACACAACCTCGACTATTTGTGCGATATTTACCTGAATTACGAAAAAGTACCTACCGAAAATCTGATTGGCAAAAAAGGGAAAAACCAGTTGACCATGCGGTCGGTTGGCAAAGAAAAACTGCGCGATTATGCCTGTGAGGATGCGGATTTAACGTTTCAATTGAAACAGGTGCTCGACCCGAAACTGGATGAGTACGAAATGCGCGAACTGTTCGAAACGATGGAGATGCCGCTGGTGCCGGTGCTGGTGCACATGGAAAATGCAGGGGTGAAAATTAATTCGGAGGTGTTAAAAGAATACGCCAAAAAACTCAGGAAGCAGATTATTGAGATTGAAAAAGAGATACACGAGATGGCAGGGGAGGAGTTCAATGTTTCGTCGCCTAAACAGTTGGGGCCTATTCTTTTTGAAAAACTGAAAATCGATACCAATGCCCGCAAAACAAAAACCAAACAATATTCTACTTCCGAAGAAGTGTTGGTTCGCCTGGCCGACCGGCATCCGATAATAAATAAAATTCTGGAATTCAGGGGGCTGAAAAAGTTGCTTTCTACCTACGTGGAAGCGCTTCCTGAAATTGTCAATAAAAAAACCGGTAAAATTCACTCATCGTTTAACCAGGCCATTACTGCCACCGGGCGGTTGAGTTCCATCAATCCAAACCTGCAAAACATTCCCATCCGCGACGAAGCCGGGCGTGAAATCCGGCGGGCTTTCATTCCGTCCGATGAGGAGCACACTTTTCTTTCTGCCGACTATTCGCAAATTGAGCTGCGCATTATGGCCGCGCTGAGCAAGGATGAGGAGATGCTGAAGGCTTTTAGCGAAGGGAAAGATATTCACGCCATTACAGCCGCCAAAATTTACAAAGTTCCCGAAAATGAAGTGACTTCCGAAATGCGGCGCAAGGCCAAAACCGCCAATTTCGGAATCATTTACGGAATTTCAGCCTACGGACTTTCGCAACGACTGAACATTCCCAGGAAAGAAGCCAAAGAGTTGATCGACGGCTATTTTGAAAATTTCCCGAAAATTAAAGGATTCATGGACAGGCAAATAGAACTGGCCAGAAATAAAGGGTATGTGCAAACAATTAAAGGGCGTAAACGTTATTTAAATGACATTAATTCAGCCAATGGTACCGTCCGCGGCATGGCAGAACGTAACGCCATAAACGCGCCCATACAGGGCTCGGCCGCCGACATAATAAAAATGGCAATGATTAAAATTTTTGAATCGTTTAAAAACGAAAAATTAAAATCAAAAATGATATTACAAGTGCACGATGAGCTGAATTTTGATGTGTTAAAAACGGAACTTGAACAGGTAAAAAAGATTGTTAAAAATGAGATGGAAAATGCTGTTCATTTTGATGTTCCGTTAACTGTTGAAATGAATGCTGCCGACAATTGGCTCGATGCCCATTAATTATGCAACAACGAATAACTGAAATAGAAACAGAAGACGATTACCGGGAGGCCCTCAACCGCTTCATCAAGTTATGCGAAACCCAAAAAACCGATGAAGATCTCAAAGAGTTGCTTCTTCTCTCCGATTTAATGGGAAAATACGAACGTGAAAATTGCGGGGATAGCTGAAAGCTTACCCCCATACAACCGTTGAAAATGGTTCTCCAGATGGTTGCGCATTGCCGACCGGAATTTATCGGGAGAACCATTTTTTAATATATCAACCAGCCGTAATTTCAGCACATTGCTGTTTATCATGCACAAAAAAAGCCGGTAACATAAGTTATCAGCTTTAATATTCGAATTATTTTAAATTCTATTTCCCTTTGGCAATATCAATTCCAATGCGCTGACCTTTGAATTTGGCATTTTTCATCGATTTCACAATTTGCTTCTCGTAACGCTTGTCCACTTCGAAAAATGAAAAATTTTTCATCACCTCGATGTCGCCAATTTCGGCGCTTTTGTTGGGCAGGTGCTCGTTTACAAGGTCGATAATTTTTCGTTTGTTGATGCCGTTTTTCTTGCCCATGTTGAAAAAGAACCTTGCAAAATCGTAATCGCCGCGGCTTTTTTTACTGCGGCCGCCACGGTTGCTTCGTCCACCACGTTCACTACGTCTTCCTCTTCCTTCAGAATAGCGCGATTCATCGTGGCTTGCGCGAGACTCATCCACATTGATATCGGGCGCATTTTCGTAATATTTCAGAAAACGATTAAACTCTACCGAAACAAAGCGTTTGATTAAATCCTCACGCTCGAGCCAGGAAAGTTTTTTGTAGATAACGGGCATAAAAGACTCTATCTCCGTTTCTTTTACTTCCACTTTTTCCACCCCGTCAATCAGGTTAAACAGCTGTTTTTCGCAAATCTCTTTTCCTGACGGAACCTGTTGCTGAATAAATTTCTTATTCACTTTTTTCTCTACCTGCCGCAGTTTGCCTTTTTCGCGAAGGTGAATTAAAGTCACCGAAATTCCGCGTTTGCCGGCCCGGCCTGTTCGTCCGCTGCGGTGAATATAAATTTCAGGATCATCCGGAAGATTATAGTTGATAACGTGCGTGAGATCATTCACATCCAGCCCGCGTGCGGCCACATCGGTAGCCACCAGCATTTGCAGGTGTTTGCTGCGGAACCGCGCCATCACATGGTCGCGCTGGGCCTGCGAGAGGTCACCGTGCAGCGCATCGGCATTGTACCCGTCGTGCATCAGTTTATCGGCCACATCTTTGGTTTCGGCGCGGGTACGGCAAAAAATTATCCCGTAAATATTCGGGTTCAGGTCGGCAATCCGTTTCAGCGCATTGTAGCGGTCTTTTGCATGAATTAAATAGTAATGATGTTCCACATTCTCAGCCCCGGTGTTTTTCTTGCCCACCGAAATTTCGAAAGGATTATTCATGTATTTATTCGCAATGGAAACAATTTCCTTTGGCATGGTTGCCGAAAAAAGCAAAGTTTGCTTTTCGGCGGGCGAGGTTTCCAGTATGGCATCCAAATCGTCCTTAAAACCCATGGAAAGCATCTCGTCGGCCTCATCGAGTACCAGCCAGCTAATTTCGTTTACTTTCAGCTTTTTACGCTTGATTAAATCGAGTGTTCGGCCCGGTGTGCCCACAACAATCTGGGCACCGCGTTCCAGCTGGTTAATTTGCTTTTTAATGTCAGCCCCTCCGTAAACAACGGTTATGTTTATTTTGGAAAGGTGGCTGGCGTACTTCTCCAGATCGCTGGCAATTTGAAGTGCTAATTCCCGGGTGGGACTTAAAATTAAAGTTTGGGTTGCTTTTTTGGTGGTGTCAATTTGCTGCAAAATTGGTAACCCGAATGCGGCAGTTTTGCCGGTTCCGGTTTGTGCCAGGGCTACCAGGTCTTGCTTGTCATTCATTAAAAAAGGAACTACTTTTTCCTGTATTGGTGTGGGCTGCTCAAATCCAATTTCCTCAATTGCCAATTGAATTTCGGTATTGAGGCCCATTTCGTTAAATAATGTCATTTAAAAACGTGTAAAATTTGTGGGCGCAAAGGTAACCTTTTTTAATGAATCTCAGGTATTTAAACAAATTCATTTGCAGTATTAACAAATTCATAATTCATGGTTGATATACAACTGCGTTTCACGGGTCACTTTTGCATTTTAAACTGAAATTGGCCTTTTTTCAACCGAAATAGGTTACTTTTGTTTGATGTAATATTCAATTTTAAGTTGAATTTTATGAACAGAAAATTGCCATTGAAAACAAAATCAACCATTGTGAGGCTATTTTTATGCTTAGCCCTGACTTCCGGTATGGTAACCAATTTGTGGTCGCAGCAATCAGACACCATCGTTCCCGTGCAGAAAGATCCGGAAAAAATCTTGCGGAAAATCGATATCCGTAAAATGAACCAGATGGGTTTCAATTTTTGGAAGGATAATTTTAGCGGGCACTGGGCAGGTCTCGATTTTGGGTTCAATACATTTTTAAACCCCGATTATTCCGGCTACCACACTAATTTCATGGAAAACGATATGCTCCGTTCCAATTCAACGTATATCAATTTAATTGAACAGAATATCGGGCTTCAGCGCAACCGCAACACTATTGGACTGGTTACCGGCCTGGGGCTCCACCTGCAAAGTTACCGGCTCGATAAAAGCACCACCATCCGCCAGAACGAAAACGGGATTATTGAACCCGAAACGCTTTATTTCGATGAAAACCAGAAATCAAAACTTTCCATTGCATCACTGATGGTTCCACTGCTGGCCGAATTTCAAATACCGGTAAACCATTACAAAAACCGGTTTTACATTTCAGCAGGGCTGTTTGGTGAGGTTAGAATTAGCAGCCATACCAAAATTAAGTACCGCGCCGAAGGGAAAAAGGAGAAACTTAAAGTGCCGGGACAATATGCGATTCATAATTTTAGATATGGCGTTATGGCCAGAACCGGTTACCGCTGGTTAAATGTTTTTGCTACCTACGATTTAATCCCGCTGTTTGCTGACGGGAAAGGCCCTGAATTGACACCTTTTACAATTGGTATAACATTAATTAAATTTTAAAACATGAGACCTTATATTTTAGAAGAAACCAACTGGAAACAGATTAAAAATCAGAAATACGAAGTTGCCGTTCTGCCCTGGGGAGCTACCGAGCCGCACAACTACCATTTACCGTATGGAACTGATTCGCTGGAAACAGCCCGCATTGCAGCCGATGCAACTAAAAAAGCCTGGGATAAAGGTTCAAAAATAATGGTACTTCCTGCTATTCCGCTGGGCATTCAAAACATGGGGCAGATTGAACTCCCGTTTTGTTTGCACACCCGTTTGTCCACGCAGCAGATGATTCTGGAAGATATGCTGAGTGCACTTTATAACCAGGGAATCCGGAAATTTGTGTTATTGAATGGCCATGGCGGCAACGACTTTAAACAAATTGTGCGCGACCTTCAGCCCGAATTTCCCGACATGTTAATTTCCATTGTGGAGTGGTTTAAGCTGTTTCCCCTCTCGCAACATTTTGAAGAAGAAGGCGACCATGCCAACGAGATGGAAACCAGCGTGATAATGCACTGTTTCCCGGAACTGGTGCGTCCTTTGGAAGAAGCGGGCGATGGGAAAGCGAAAAAATTCAAACTGAAAAGCCTTCAGGATAAAGTGGCCTGGACACCACGCCACTGGGGAAAAGTTTCGGAAGATACCGGTGTGGGAAACCCGAAAAAAGCTTCGGCCGAAAAAGGGAAAAAGTTTTTGGATGATGTAACCACAAAAATTGGAGATTATTTGGTTGAACTGGCCGAATGTGATTTGGATAATTTGTACGAATAAATCGGTAAAACCCAATAATTATCATTGAAAATTTCATTGATTTTTCGGTACTTGCATTTTAAAATAAAACAGGTACAATCATGAAACTATTATTAATAAGCAACTCAACCATGGCAGGGGAACCCTACCTGGATTATCCGAAATCAGAAATACAAAAATTTTTGGGTGAAAAACCGGTTACAGCGGTTTTTATTCCCTATGCTGCCGTTACATTTTCGTTCGACGAATATTGCGAAAAAGTAGAAGAACGTTTTGCTGAAGTTGGCCACCACATTGTTGGTGTGCACACTTTTAAAGACCAGGCAAAAGCCATTGAAGAAGCAGAAGCCATCGTGGTTGGCGGGGGAAATACCTGGCAACTGGTACGCATGCTTCACGACAAAAAACTGATGAACCCGATTCGTGAAGAGGCATTTAACGGCATTCCATACATTGGCTGGAGCGCCGGTGCAAACATTGCATGCCCCACCCTGCGCACCACCAACGATATGCCCATAATCGATCCGCACGGATTCGACTGTGCCGGCTTGATTCCATTTCAGATAAACCCGCATTACCTCGACGCAAATGCTGAAGGCCATGCCGGTGAAACCCGGGAACAGCGCATTATGGAATTCATAGAAATAAATCCTGAACTGTATGTGGCCGGGCTACGCGAAGGGACTATTCTTAAACTGGAAAACGAAAAACTAAAATTGATTGGTGAGCCCACCTGCCGCATATTTAAAAAAGGAAAAGAACCTGTCGAGTTAGCTCCCGACGATGATTTCAGCTTTTTAATGGAAACCGGGTTCCTGGCCTGAAACAACAATTTTAATTTCAGGCAAAAAATTAACCATAAACCTTTATTAAATTTTCAATCCGTTTTGTTCTTATTTTTTACTGTTTTTAACTGGTAATGAACAATTCACTACCTTTGCAGTGAAAAACAGGAACAATAATGGATCTTCTTTCTAACAGCTATTTTGCACTTTTCCTAATCGTTGCGTTAGGCTTTATTCTTGGCCGGGTGAAACTTTTCGGCCTTACGCTGGATGTTTCCGCAGTAATTTTTGTTGCGCTGGTTTTTGGGCACTTCGGAGTAATTGTCCCTACCGATTTTCAATACCTCGGCCTGGTACTCTTCATTTTTACTATTGGAATTCAGGCCGGTCCGGGTTTTTTCGAGTCGTTTAAAAAGGAAGGCCGGCAACTCGCTTCTTTTGCGACAATACTTATACTGGTTGCCGGATTAATTACTGTGGGAATTGTTTTTGCCTTCAAAATTGATAAAAATATTGCCATTGGTTTATTTACCGGAGCGCTTACCAGCACTCCCGGGCTTGCCGCTGCAATTGATTATACCGGTTCGCCACTGGCATCTATTGGTTATGGTGTCGGCTACCCGTTTGGGGTGATTGGAGTGATTGTATTCATCAGGTTTTTACCCAAATTAATGGGGATTTCATTAAAAAAATCGGAAGAAGAATACCAGTCAAAAATCAAAGAAGAATTCCCCGAAATAGTCCGCCGTAATTTTGTTGTTGATAACGAAAACGTGGTAGGGAAAACCATTGAAGATTTGCGTATCCGGTACATGACAAAAGCTGTGGTGTCGAGGGTTTTACACGACGGAAAGGCCGTGACACCCTCACCTGAAACGATACTCCACAAAGGCGACCTGATAAAAGCCGTAGGAACCGAGGAAGCCCTGAAAAGAGTTGAACTGCTGATTGGAGAGCCCACCGAAGAGGAAATTCCGCTGGATCCCAACTACGATGTACGTTCGGTTTTAGTAACCAATAAAGAAGTGGTGAACAAAACCATCGGACAGATTAACCTGCTGCACACCTACAATGCTACCATTACGCGAATACGCAGGTCGGGGATTAACATTGTTCCTTCACCAAATTCAAAGTTGCAGTTTGGCGATAAACTGATTATTGCCAGTAGCAAAGCCAACATGGAAATGGTGGCCAACATTTTTGGAAATGATCAGAAACGACTGTCGGATACCGATATTTTGCCAGTTGCACTTGGAATTATTTTAGGCGTTTTGGTAGGAAAAATAAATATTGCACTGGGCAATTTCTCTTTCAGCCTGGGGCTTACAGGAGGCGTATTGGTTGTTGCACTGGGACTGAGCCGATTGGGAAAAACCGGCCCCGTAATATGGACTATGAGTGGAGCCGCCAACCAATTGTTGCGCCAGCTCGGGCTCATTTTTTTCCTGGCTGCAGTGGGTACAAGCGCCGGTGCCGAAATAGTTTCAATTTTTGAACAATATGGGTTCAAGCTGTTTTTGCTGGGTGGCGTTATTACCCTTATTCCCATGATTATTGCCGCGATTGCCGGAAAATGGTTTTTCAAAATGAATGTGTTAAGTATGCTCGGTGCGCTTAGCGGTAGTATGACAAGCACTCCCGGCCTGGCTGCAGCTGATTCCATGACTGAAACCAACGCCCACTCAATTGCTTACGCTACAGTTTATCCGGTTGCCATGGTGCTGCTTATAATTATAGTTCAGCTAATTTCTCTGATTGTCTGACGTTGAATTTCTTAATCTGTTTGCCAGGCGGATTCAACCTCGTAAATTGAAAGTTTTTCCACCTCAATTTCTCCTCCGTTATTGAAGAGTATTAAATCGTCAGATTTTTCGGCGGGTGTAAAACAATTGGAAATTACGGTTTGGCCCCCGTTGGCATATACTTCAACAGAAGCCCTGTCAATCAAAATTTCCAGTGTGATTTTATTATCGATTGGAGCCAGCGGTGCGGTTGATCCCAGCACCGACAATGTGCCGCGTTTTACGTTGTATAAAAGCTCGGTTCCCGAGTCATTTCTGCCCGCCCGAATCATAAAGCCAAAATTATTGCAGGTTTTAATATCGAATTCACCATAAATGTGAAGGCAGTCCCCACTTACTCTTCTAACCAGGTTTTTGTCAATGCCCGGAATCAGGTTTTCATTTTCCCACTGATAGTCTTTCCCGTGCAGTAGTTCAATTTCTTTTACAGGTCGGCGGGTAACTTTATAGCCAAAATTAAATTTTGTGAGTTCCAGCTCAGCCGGAAAAGTCATTTGCCCGTTAAACGGCATATCAGGAAATTCGCCACCGCGCATCCATGCGATTTGGATTGTGCGGCCATCTTCTTCCGGAATGTTACTCCAGGTTTGAGTGGCGTAATAATTTTTACCAAAATCTCCCCTCATCTTAGCCGACTCGGGCGAAAATTCTTCGCCATCAAAATTACCAACCATGTAGCTTCCGTCGCCATCAAACAGCACCCATTTGGTTTCTTCAGGCCGGTTCGATACTTTCATGGGCACAAGGTCGGGACATTCGTAATACCCGTAAACATGGCTTTTCCACTCCCAGTCAACCAAATTTTCAGAAACATAAAACGAAACTCCTTTCGACTTTTCATCTTCTGAAGTTTTCCGGTACAGCGCCATTACGTATTTCCCGGAAGGTTCGTGCCAAACCACTTTAGGATCGCGTGCATCGTCGGTTTCGTCGTAAGGAATAATGGGATTTCCTTCGTATTTTTCCCATGTACGGCCACGGTCGGTGCTGTAGGCAATGCGCTGGCCGCAATGCTGGCTGGTGTAAAAGGCAACCAGCGTTTTCACATCATTAGTTTGTTTCCCCAACAGGTTATTTTTATCCACAATTGCTGACCCGGAAAAAGCGGTGCAACGTTCCTTATCTTCTGAGTTTTCATCGGGATATAATGCAATTGGCAGATGTTCCCAATGTACCAAATCGGTACTTATGGCATGCCCCCAGTGCATGTAACCCCACTCTTTGCCTTTCGGGTTGTACTGGTAAAAAAGATGATACTCGCCATCGTAGTAAACCAATCCATTGGGATCGTTGTGCCAGTTTTTTTCAGGAGTGAAATGAAACTGGGGACGATAAAGTTCATCGTAATAGTTTTTATCGGATTTAAATGAAGCAAGTAAAAGCAAAAATAGAAGTATTAATACGCTGTTTCCTGTAGTTTTCATCTTACTGTGTTTAACGTCTGCATTTCTCATTTTTTATGGGGGTAAAATACAAAAATTACTAATCACTGCAACTGAATAAGCCCTTCCTTGATGGCATATTTAACCATATCAGCGTTGCTTTTCAGGTCCAGTTTTTCATAAATATGTTGTTTGTGCGTACCCACAGTTTTCACGCTTATAAACAGTTTTTCAGAAATTTCGCGGGTTGATTTTCCCTCCGCATAAAGTTTGAGGATTTCCAACTCCCGTTCCGAGAGTTCGTCCTGGTTACCTGTGACTTCCTCTGCAGGATCGAGGTAGCCCTGAATGACCATTTCGGTGATATCGTCGCTCAAATATTTTTTGCCTTCAACCACCGACTTTATTGCTTCAATAAGCTGGCGGTAAGTACAATTTTTAAGCAGATAACCATCGGCTCCGGCTTCCAAAACACCTTTTACAAATTGCCTGTCGGAATGCATGGACACAGCTATTATTTTAATTTCCGGCTGTTGTTTTTTTATAATCCGGGTAGCTTCAATTCCGTTCATCTTGGGCATGCCAATATCAATCAAAACCACTTCGGGATTTAAGGTTTTCACTTTCTCGGTAGCCTCTTTGCCATCTTTGGCTTCGCCAATAACTTCAATATCGGGTGCAGAAGAAATCAGATTCATCAGTCCTTCTCTGAACAACTGATGATCGTCTGCTATTAAAACTTTTATTGCCATAATTTTTAATCTTCACTGATTGGAATAACGATTGATGCTTCAGTTCCTTTTCCTTCGTCAGAATTAATTTCCAAATTTCCTTTAATGTTATCGAGTCGCTCGGTAATACTAAGCAACCCGAAACCTCCTTTTAGCGTTGCTTTTGGGTTAAGTTTTGTTTTAAATCCCACCCCATTGTCTTTCACTGTAATATAGTAATATTTTTTGTCTTTTTTCACTTCCAGTTCAATCAAATTTGCATTGGCATGTTTAATTGCATTATTTAACAACTCAGTTACTATACGGTATAAAAATATGTTGAATTCCTTTTGAATGTCAATTTCAGCGTTTTCACCCACCAATTCTGTTTGAATTCCGTGTTTATCCTGGATTTGCTCCAGCTTCCATTTGAATGCCGGGATCAGCCCCAGCTCATATAAAATTGGCGGACTAAGATCGTAAGTAATGGTTCGCGATTCGGCAATTGCCTTGTTCAGCATTTCCGATGTTTCATTAATTACCTTTTTTACATGCGGTGAGAAATCTTCGTGCACAATAGACGACAGTTTAATAAAAGCAAGCGAAAGGGTTTGACCGAGGCTGTCGTGCAGGTTTTCTGCAATTCGCCTTCGTTCCTTTTCCTCGGCCAGGGTTAATTCGGTATTCAGGTTTTTAAGTTTTTTCTGGTAGTTTTTTATTTGCTTCATGCTCTTTTTCAAGGCAATTTCAGCTTGTTTTCGTTTGGTGATATCGTAACAAACTCCCCTGAAACCATAAAACCGGCCTTTTTTATCGAATGCAGAAAAACCGCTCACCGACAGCCATGTTTTATTTTTATCGGGCAACTCAATCTCAATTTCGGAGTCATTAAAGCTCGATTTGTTTAAAAAGCTGGATTCTATTATGCTCTTTTTTGAACTGCTGTTATTAAGCTGAAACAAATCGAGGTAACTTTTTTCACCTACAATTAAGTCAGGCTTAACGCCCAGTATTTTTTCAATTACCGGACTAACATAAGTAAAGACACCTTTCGAATCTACCTCCCAGTAAAACTCCAGGGCATGTTCCGAAATCTGAAGAAAGCGCTCTTCGCTTTGCAAAAATTTGTTGGTTTGGTTTTTTATTAACAGTTCGAGGCTTTCATTTCTTTTCCTCAGCAAATCTTCTACTTTTTTGATGCGGAGCACCACATCAATTTGCGCGCGCAACTCATCCTGGCTGAAAGGTTTTGAAATAAATGCATCGGCACCGGCATTTAACCCTTTGGTACGCTCAATTGGATTTTGCCCCAATGCCGAAATCATAAGAATTGGAATGTGTTGGGTGGAAGTCTGTTTTTTAAGTGTTTTACACACTTCATAACCATTCATTTCAGGCATTAAAATATCCAAAAGAATAATTTCCGGTTTTTGGGTTTCGGCCAGTTCAATGCCTTCTTTTCCCGAGGTAGCTTGCAAAAATTCAAAATCAGTATAATACAGTTTAAAAATCTGATTTAACAAAACTAAATTTATTTCATTGTCGTCAATGGCAAGGATTTTTTTCATAAAAGATTCCTCCCGGCTGATTTAATAATTGGTTTTTGCAGTTTTAAAAACCCCTGAAGATTAACAACTTCAAAGATTACTGCTTTTACAAATGTATCATTTTTTTGTAATGAATTCTTGTTAAGAGTATAAAAAAATTAGGGGAAAATACAATTTTGCTCATACAAAAACTTCAAAAACAGCCATTTTACCCGTTGCTTTATCAGTAAAATGCTGACAAAAAAATCAGCACAACAGGCGTTAATTTCAGCAAATACCTCCTGCATAATAATCTGGCCTTTTCTACTTTAGTCATTGATTTACAAACCTTAATTACAAAATACAATGAAGTGGACGCTTCTGGTGATCTTACTCGGATTTGTTGTCAGCAATTCTGTAGGACAAAAATATTTTGGTGAAGAGCTTTTTGACTATCCCGTAAATATTCCGGTAGATGAAGTCAACAAAACTTTTGTTGCACCTCCTGCCGAATTCAGCCGGTTAAAATCGGCCAGTACCAACCAGGCCTACATTGAAGTAGCCTACATAAATTTTCCTGAAGAGGCAAAGCCGGCTTTTGAATATGCCGTTTCAATCTGGGAAAGTTTGCTTACTACCAATGTTACCATTAACGTGCAGGCCGAGTGGAAACCGCTTGAAGGGAACACAATTGCACTGTCACGCCCATCAATGTTTTATCATAATTTCGACGGGGCACAGCTGCAAAATGTGTATTACCCCGTTGCGCTGGCCGAAAAATTAAGCGGAAGAGATATTAATCCCGGTCAACCGGATATCATCTGCAGTTTCAGCAGTAATTATTCCTGGTATTTCGGAACCGACGGCAACACCCCGGTCACAAAATACGATTTTGTTACATCTGTTTTACATGAACTCACTCATGGCCTCGGGTTTTCAGGCTTCCTGAAAGACAGCGACGGAACAGGTTTTTTTAATAATAATCGCAACATACCAAGTATTTACGATTATTATGTGTTCAATCAGCAAAACCAGCAAATTTCTGACAAATCGCTATTTGAAAGCCCCTCGGCCGAATTGCACGAAGAACTTACTTCCGATCAGTTAAAATTGTATTCTGCCGAAATTGTTTCAGCCGAACAAAAAGCCATTGGCTGGTTGTATGCTCCCCAGGTTTGGGACGAGGGCTCAAGTTTGTATCACCTGAAAAAAACCGACGAATCTGACGAAAACAGCCTGATGAATGCATTTTTTTACAAAGGGGCTGCCTTTCATAACCCCGGAGAAGCCACACTTAATTTATTGTCGGAAATTGGCTGGGCCGCACCATCGTTCTATTTTGAAGAACTTAAAGACCTGGAAAAACCGTGTGCTGCCATTCCGGTAGAATTTGAGATTACCGGGATCAGCGAAGCTGAATCTTTCGATGTAAAAGCTGTTTTCTCAACCGATTACTTTTCATCTGCTGATACAGTTTTTCTCCAGTACAATAGTGCAACCGGAAAATTTTCAGGAGAAATGCCTGTTGATTTTTATTCAGGAAATATTCAGTATTATTTTACCATAAAAGATAACGCCAAAGAAAACTCCTATACACACCCGGGCAATGCACCCGAAAAAAAGTTTACAATGCGCGTTGGTCCCGATTACTTTGCACCTGAAGTCAATCACAACCCGGTAAAAATAATTTCGGAGAATGCCTCATCTGTTAATTTTTCGGCTTTTGCCACCGATAATATGGGAATTGGAGCTGTAAAAGTTGAATACAAATTGAACGGGATTTTACAGGAACCCCTGTATTTATCTGACAATGACGACGATATTTACAAAGGCATGCTTAGTCTGGATAAAAATACAATAAATGAACTCGAATACAGGATTATTGCAAAAGACATTTCATCGAACCAAAACACCAAAACTGTTCCCGGCAGCGGATTTTATTCTGTTCAACTTTTCAACCCATTTGAGCCGGTTGATAACTATGTGAATAATTTCGATAAAAACACAAACGATTTTACGCTGGCCGATTTTACTATTTCAAAAACACCCGGATTCTCAAGCGGAATTTTGCATACGCATAATCCATATCCGGTATCTGAATTGAAAACCGAAAATAACAACCTGATTGCCCAATTGAATTATCCTGTAATTTTACAACCGGGAGGTCAAATACATTTTGATGAAGTTGTGCTTGTTGAGCCGGGTGAAAAAAATCAGAACAGCGCCGATCAGGCTTTATGGGACTTTGTAATTGTTGAAGCCAGTTACGACAACGGGTTAACCTGGCACCCGTTAACCGAAGGGTATAATTCTGGAAAAAACACCGATTGGTTTTCGGCATTTACAAGTAACCTGAAAAGCACTAAATCAGAAGCTTCGGCACAGGAAAATATGCTGGTTACCCGCACCATTAACCTTACCGAAAATACTGACTTTGAAGCAGGCGACACCCTGATTTTCCGCTTCAGGCTGGCTTCCGATTATTCAGTTAACGGCTGGGGATGGGCTATCGACAACCTTTCAATTCAGGAATTTAATACCAGCTCCGATGATATTTTTGCAGAAAGCACTGCTAGTGTTTATCCCAACCCATTTAAAAACAGCTTTTTTGTTGACTGCCCGGACACCCAGGGAAATACACCGATTGAAATTGTAGTTACAGACTTATACGGAAAAACAGTTTACCGGGAAACGGGGATCGACCCCGGCTTTTCGCACAAAACAAAAATTGATTTGTCGGGAAGAAGCGCAGGTATTTACTTAGTTAGCATAAATAATGGCAGGGGAAATGTAAACACAAATAAAATTGTAAAAAACTAACAACAATACATTCAGGGAGATAAAAATAGTTCAAAACACTAAAAAAGAAAAAATGGATACTTTATTGATTGTAATTCTTGTGGCAGCGTTTACTGGTTTTGTAGCATCAATCATTGCTTTGTACAATACCCTGACCTCGCGAAAAAGAAAGAACAACTGGATTAAAGTGCACTAACCGTAAATTAATGAATAATAACAGTTTTCCCCGAAGATTGAAGGTCGCTATTGATTTCCAGACCAATAATTTGTTTGTCTGAAACTTATCCTGATTTGACGGACTTTTTTGTCCCATGCTGCTTTTTTCCAAACCAAAACCGGACATGCTAAATGTATACTGCTCCTTAAAAAATCACTAATCTGAAAAAAAAACTTGTTTGGTCCGTTTTTATTTCAAACATTTAGCGCCTATTTCTTGTATTTACATTGAGTAAAATTTTAAGCATGCAAAAACTGGTAATATTTCTATTGCTACTAACCGCAGCAATAAGTGCAACAGGTCAGAAAAAGTGGCAGAAATTGGGGTTGAAACCTGTTTATCCGGTTTGTTATGCAGCCGATAGAAATGAAAAATCATATATCCCTCCTTCGAAAGAGGTCATGAAATTGCTCAAATCAGCTGAAAAAAAATCAGAATTTATTGTCGATTACAACTACTTCCCGCAGGAAGCAATAGATGCTTTTGATTTTGCCGTTGGCCTTTGGGAAAGAATTATTGAGTCGCCGGTACCAATCCACATTGAAGCCAATTGGTCGAGCCGTGAGCCAAATGTTTTGGGTAGCTGCGGGCCAAGTGATTACGAAATGAATTTTGAAGGAGCACCACGAAAAAATGTGTACTACCCAATTGCATCGGCCGAAAAAATTATCGGTGAAGATCTTACCGGTTCAGAAAGGCCTGATATGAATGCGTATTTCAACAAAGATATACTGTGGTATTTTGGCACCGACGGGCAAACTCCCGATTCGCTCTACGATTTTGTTTCAGTGGTACTGCACGAAATCGGGCATGGCCTGGGTTTTACCGGTTTTTTTTATGTGGATAATAATAAGGGAGCTTACGGCTACTGGGAACAGGGTGATATTACGTCTTTCGATCAGCTTGTGGGGAAAAGCAGCGGCGAACTCCTTACCGATACAACTATTTACGAAAATCCTTCAACTGACCTGAAATCCGCTCTGGTTTCAGGCTCCCTCTATGCCCAAAGCCCGTCGGCATTCATTACTAATTATCCGCGCCTTTATGCTCCCGGCATCTGGGACGATGGTTCCAGTATTTATCACCTAAATGATGCCACTTATTCTTCCAGTAACAGCAATTCGCTCATGACGCATGCTATGGGCAGAGGCGAGGCAACACACGACCCGGGATCGATAACAACAGGGATTTTGGCCGATATTGGCTGGAAAAACCTGAAAATAGATTTCACCCAACTGAAGGATGTGGAGGAAGTTGACACCCTTTTATTCAGTGCCGTAATAGAAAGCGATTACGAAATTGACACCACTTCTCTTTTTGTGGTTTATTCAACCGATTCGTTTAAAAACCAACCCGATACAATCCCGCTGCTGCCAGCAGGAAATAATTTGTACGAAGCACAACTTTTACCGTCAGCAAATGCTGATTATCTCAACTACTACATATCAGCCGGCGATATAAAAAACCGCACATTCAGACAACCGACCGAAGCCCCGAACGAGTTTTTTACCGTTAATTTTGGTGAAGACAATTTGAAACCGGAAATTGAACACGAACCAATTCCTTACTTTTTTACAGCTAACAATAAACTCAACATCAACGCCACGGTAAACGACAACCTTGGAATTGATACCGTGTATGTTGAATACGCCATAAATGGAGTTCCGCAGCCCCCTTTTGGCTTAATTCCCGGGCCGGCATCCAATATTTTTGTGGGAGAATTTGAAATTTCAGAAACCCAACTGGAAGATGGCGATGAGATTACATACAAAATAGTTGCCCGCGATGCTTCGGTTGCCCAAAACACCAGCATGTTACCCGCGAATAATAATTTCAACTTTCGGGTTGAAAAAGTTTACAATCCGATTGGCGGATACATAAATGATTTTAATAATTCCAACCCCGATTTTATTCTGACCGATTTCGATATTTATACCGAAACAAATTTTAAAAACGGGGCGCTGCACAGTCCGCATCCCTACCCAAGCCCGGATCAGGATGACACAGACCTTAATTTTTCTACCATTTTGAAATATCCCGTAATTCTCGATGAAAACGCCAAAATGACTTTCGATGAAATTGTTTTGGTTGAACCTGGAGAGATTGGAACCGTTCACGGTGACTTCGATTTTTGGGATTACGTAATTGTTGAAGGAAGAAAAAAATCGGAAGAAACCTGGCTCCCGCTTGCTGATGGCTACGATGCCCGCGACAATTCAACGTGGGAAGAAAATTTCAATCTGGATTTTAATGACATGAATTCCACTACCATCGGCCAACCAGAGTGGTACGTAAACCGTGAAATAAACATGCTTGAAAACGGCAATTTTTCGGCAGGCGATACCATTTTAATCCGCTTCCGCCTGTTTTCCGATCCTTATGCACACGGCTGGGGCTGGGCTATTGACAACTTAAGGATTCAAACCCCGGTAAGTTTCCGGCAACCAATTCTTTCGCCCGGGAATATTACAGCTTACCCCAATCCTTTTCAAGACGAGTTCAATGTAAGAATTGAACCTAAATCACCGGTTAACAAGCTTCAACTGGATGTTTACAACATGTTCGGGCAAAAAGTAAAATCGGTTGAGCACCAAAACCTGCCGGGCCGGGTTTCAACAAAAATTTCACTTCAAAATCAGGCTGATGGCATTTATCTGCTTTCGGTAAAAGAAAACGGAAAACAAACTCTTACCCAAAAGTTGATTAAAAAATCAGATTGATAACAAGTCAAAAAAAAACAGGCAGGAATGTTAAAAATCTGCTAAAAAGGAATTCAAAAGGCAAATAATCTTTCAATTTTAAAATATATCTCTATCTTTGTTTCTAAATTAACAGAAAAATGATTTCGGCAATTAACAATACCTATTTTTACTTTTATTTTTATTTTGGTTCTGAAGACGGGATCATACAGTAGAGTATTGTTAAAGCTATAAAATATTTTACGAAAGGTCCCGGAAAATCCGGGGCCTTTTTTATTTGATAAAAGTATGAAGATAACAGTTATTGGACTTGGTTTAATAGGCGGATCGCTGGCAAAAGATTTACGGGCTTCAAATTTTGGAAGTGAATTTATTGGTGTGGATGCCAATGAAAAACATGCTGCCGAAGCTCTTGAACTCGGATTGATTGACCGCATTGAACCGCTGGAAGAAGGGATAAAAAATTCTGACCTGGTTATTATTGCCATACCGGTTGATAAAGAGCTGGACGTGCTGCCTGCCGTGCTCGATGGCATTGACAGGAATACAACGGTTGCCGATATGGGGTCAACCAAAAAAATGATAACCGCGCTGGTCGAAAATCATCCGAAAAGAAAACAATTTGTGCCGGCCCACCCCATGTCGGGCACCGAAAATTCAGGTCCGTCGGCCGCAATCGAAGGGCTCTTCAAAAATAAAATTGCCATAATCTGCGACCAGGAAGAATCCGGCCCGCAGCATTTGGCGCTGATAGAAAAAATGTTTCAAAGCCTGGAAATGGACATTGCCTATATGACATCAGACGAGCAGGACCACAGCACGGCTTTCGTTTCACATCTTCCGCATGCTGCTGCTTTTGCGCTGGCAAATGCAGTGCAGGCAAAAGAAGACCGGAAAATAATTTTCGATTTGGCCAGCGGCGGTTTCCGGTCAACGGTAAGGCTGGCCAAAAGTTCCAGTTCCATGTGGAAACCCATTTTTGAACAAAACAACAAATATGTGGTTGATTCGATGGACGTTTACATCAAGCATTTAAAAGAATTTCGCGATTGCATGAAAAACAAAGAATACGAAAAGCTGGACGAGCTGATTTTAAGTGCCAATAAAATACGGACTATTCTGGATGGAGAAAACCCGCATTTTTTTAAAAACGAAGAAAAAATTGTAAAACTTTATACTAAGCAACAATGAAAACAACTTTTGAAATTAATCCGATAAAGGATTGGCTTCCAAATTTAAACAATCCTTTACTTGTTTCAGGGCCGTGTAGCCTGGAAACGGAGCAACAAACGCTCGAAACGGCCCGGTTACTGGCTAAAGATCCGCGGGTTTTTATTTACCGTGGTGGCATTTGGAAACCCCGTACACGTCCCGGTTCTTTCGAAGGCGTTGGTTCAATCGGGCTGAAATGGCTGCAGCTGGTTAAAAAAGAAACCGGGTTGCCCGTGGGTACCGAAGTGGCCAATGCACATCATACCGAAGAAGCGCTAAAAGCTGATATCGATGTTCTGTGGATAGGGGCACGCTCTACTGCAAGTCCTTTTGTAGTGCAGGAAATTGCCGATGTTTTAAAAGGTTCAAACAAACCCGTTTTAATAAAAAACCCGGTAAATCCTGATGTTCAGCTTTGGATGGGAGCTATTGAGCGCGTTTACCTGGCAGGTATAAAAAGCATTGTTGCTATCCACCGCGGGTTCACGCCATTCCGCGAAACCAAATACCGAAACTACCCCAACTGGAAAACGGTTATTGAACTGCGCCGACTTTTGCCCAATCTGCCCATTATTTGCGACCCCAGTCACATTGCAGGCAAGCGCGAATTCCTGTTCGAAATTGCACAAAAATCGTTCGACATGGGCATGGACGGATTAATGCTCGAATCGCACATCGACCCGTCGTGCGCGTTGAGCGATGCCAGCCAGCAGCTCACACCTGCCGATTTGGGCAAATTGCTCGACAGGCTGGTAATCAGACACCCGGATGCCAATAACCCTGATTTTGAAAGCCGTCTCGACATGCTCCGGAGCCGAATTGACACGCTTGATGCTGAATTGCTGGAAATGCTTTCATCGAGGGTGGCCATTGTAAAACAAATTGGCCAATACAAAAAAAACAACAACGTTACTGCTTTGCAAATCAACCGCTGGAGCCAGCTGATGGACAGCCGGGTTAAGCTGGGTAAAAAGCTCGACCTGAACGAATCGCTGGTAAAAACTTTGTTCCAGCTCATCCACGAAGACTCGGTTCGCCTGCAAACCGATATTATGGATACTGAATAAAGATTTTTTGAAAAATATTATCAATCCCGGAGAAGTATATTTCCGGGATTTTTTTATACCTGAATTTTTGTAGCAATTTTATCCAAAGCTGTTTTCATTGCTTTATCAACCCGATGATATTCAACAATTCCTTTGCCTATATAAATAAAAATTACAGCTACTTTTTTCTGGTTAACCCGCGCATAAAATCCTGGTTTGTTCAACCGGTAAGCCTCTCTTACGCGCCTTTTTATCAGGTTACGTTTTACAGCTCTTTTAAACAGTTTTTTGCTCACCGCAAAAGCCGCTTTTACCGGATAAGATCCATCAAATTCTGTTTCAGTGAAAACCACTTTTAGCGGATATACCAAAAATGTATTCCCTTCAGCAAACAACTTGTCGAATTGTTTTTTACTGCACAGCCGTTCCTCTTTTTTCAGCGTAAAACGGGTTTTTATTTGTGATTTTCCAGCAGCTTCGTTTTTCATGAGCGATAAAAAAAGGCCATCCACCAAAGGGCGAACAGCCTTTCAAAGTTATATTTTTTCTGCTTAATCTCCTTTGTTCACCTTTTTAATGTACTGTTCCAAAGCCATTGTCATTGAAGGAGATTTGGCTGTAGGTGCCTGAATATCGAGCCGTAATCCGGCTTCCTTAACAGCCTTTGCTGTTGTCGGGCCAAAACAGGCAATTCGTGTGTTATTCTGTTCAAAATCGGGAAAATTATCGAATAACGAACGTATTCCGGAGGGACTGAAAAATACGAGAATATCGTAGTTTACATCTTTCAGGTCGGATAAATCGCTGCTTACGGTCCTGTAAAGAACAGCTTTTGTGTATTTGTAACCTCCCTTATCGAGCAAATCCGGGATTTGTTCTTTATGAATATCCGAAAGAGGCACCAGAAATTTTTCATCCTTATGCTTTTTCATCACATTTATAAGGTCAGAAAACTTCCCGTTACCATAAAATATTTTTCGCTTGCGGTACACAATGTACTTTTGCAAATAGAAGGCAGTTGCCTCTGAAATACAAAAATATTTCATTGAGTCGGGAACCGTAAGGCGCATTTCCTGCGCAATGCGGAAAAAATGGTCGATAGCAGTACGACTTGTAAAAATAACTGCTGAATGCTCCAGGATATGAATCCGGGTTTGCCGGAAATCTTTTGCCGAAACCCCCTCAACATGAATAAAAGGCCGAAAATCAATTTTAATATTGTTCTTCTCAGCCAGGTCATAGTAAGGAGATTTAGCCGTTTCAGGCTTGGGTTGCGAAACCAGTATACTCTTGATTTTCAAAATACGTATTTCTTTTAATTAAACTTACCCACTATATCAACAATAACTTGTAAACTAAAACCAAGGGTAAAAATTCAAAGGTACAAAAGTATAAAAAGAGATATAATATTGAAAATTGTTTCCTGAATAATATCACAACTCCCCTGAATATAAGTAAAAAATAGATTACTGTAACAATCAAAATTCCAATAATCACCGGAATTTTCAAACTCGAAAAAGGCGAAAATGCCAGTAACGCCACAACCGGTATAAGCACCATTCCTGCTACGCGGTTGGTGTTATCTAAGTTAAACAAAAACTCACTTGTTTCATTTGTATTTTCGAAAAGAAATCCGGTAAATTTATACAACAGTTTTTTTCCCAGAAAATAAACAAAGGTTCCGGCAAGGCAAAAAATATAAAGTGTATAACCGCCGGCAGTGAAATCAAGCCTGAAAAAATTAATTAGCTGAAACAGGAATACTGAAAAAACAAGATAAAAAACTACATCGAGCCTGAAAGCCCCGTGCGAAAAGGAGTAGTTCCGCTCACGAAACATCCTCTCGGCAGTAGAGTAATTTACAATTGACTGAAATAAATTCTGAATATATTTTGACCACCCTGCTTTTACAGTGGCAAAAATTAACAGCCCAAAAAGCAACAAGAACGAAAGCCAGGTTGTATTGTCACTGTTTAAATGCTGAACAGGTAAAATCAAATCTTTATCAACTGCCATATCCGAATCAACCAATTGTACTTCATTTCGACGTTGCATTGTTGGTGAACCGCTCACCATTAAATTCTGCTCAGTCTGCCGCTGTTGCCACCTTCGAATCTGAGCTGCCGTTGGTTGTTGAGCCTCCACTGCAGCAACCGGCTCCTGCTCTGTTGTATCCTGTACACGGAGTGAATCACGGGAAGGAATCGGCTCAATGGGAAGCGGAGCAACACGGTTAATCCTTAATCCACCTGTTTCCTGAACGCCGGGTAAATTTTCCGGAGGAATTTTCACTTTAGTGGTATCTTGCCGGTATGTATAAATTCCATTCATTTTTCAGAATGCAAAGATACCAATTAGTTTAGTGATTTGGCTTCAATCAGTTTATAATACAACGGGGCAGCGTAGTTGAAAGTGCTCCCCACACCGCTTCGGGTTCCCAGCACCAGCGCCGTAAGCAGGTTTTCGTCGCGGCCCCAGAGCATGTCGTATTTGCCATCCATAAAATTAATGCAAGTCTGAAAATCCATAAAATCTTCGTGGGTGTATTTTATTCCGGCCAGGTTGGGAATGGCCGGTGCTGCTTCTTTCAAAAAATTGTAATACTCTGGAATCCGTTCGTAAACTACTTCGTTATTTTCATTCATGGGAGTAAACGGAGCGGCTATCAATCCTTCAAATTTTTGAATTTGCATTATAGTATCATTTTAATTTCCTGTGATTTCGTATTTTAGTGTTTTAGTGACAAAAGATATAAGCTACTAAATCACGAAAACGCAAAAAGCATCTAATTCATTATTTTTCTAAAATATCTTCAACAAAAACTTTTTGAAAGTAGAGCTCTTTCATTCCTTCATAGAGGATTCCGATAGTTCTTTCATCTACCATGGTCATGCAGGAGTAGCCATAACCCTGGTTTTCATTCAATAAAACCTGATGTTCCTCGGGCCAGGTGTGCCCCTGGTCGAAGCTGGCTTTGATGGTCATGTTAATGCGGGCTTCTTTACTGTTGGGATTGGAAAAGAAAAGCACCTGCTGGTTTTGCCCGTTCATTTCGACATCTGCAGCAATGAGGCTGGCCATGCAATTGGGTTCAGGCAATGCCGAGTTGGAAGACGGATGAATTGTCCACGTTTCTCCCAAATCGCTGGTAACCGCCACTGCCCGGCCGTTGGTTTCGTCCCTAATTTTACGGTTGCGGTCATCGCGCATGTTTAGCATGAGGCTGCCATCGGCGAGTTGTACCACTTGCGCTTCGGTGGTGTTGGGTTTGGCTCCGGTGCCAATATGCCAGTTCTGGCCGCCATCTTTACTGTAAACAATGGTCGAATGAGCGGTGAATTGTCCGCCATCCAACGCTTTTTCGCCAATATCGGCTTTAAACTGCGCAGGGAAAACCAGCGTGCCGTCGTCGAGTGTAATTCCGCGGCCGGGTCCCCAATTCCGTTCAAGCGTTCAGGGTTTCCGCCCCATTCGCCCATGTCCATAATCACTTTCATGGGTTCCCAGGTTTGTCCGCCGTCGGTGCTGCGGCTCATGCCCACGTTAATGTCTTCCTGCAAATCTTTGCTGTTGTTGTAGCGGTTGTCGTAAACGGCAATCAGCGTTCCTTCGCCGGTTGTAACCATTCCCGGAATGCGGTAGGTATCGCAATTGTCCTGCCCTGCAGCGCGAACCACATTAGCCGGACGGTAGGCAAATTCAGATTCCGGTTTGAGATTCAACACAGAACCGTCGTCAAATTGAAGCTCCACATTTTCAATGGAAAAACTTTCGGTAAGGATTGCATCGTCTTTTAGCTGAAACCCAAATGAAAGGGTATGATTTCCGGGGCCGATTTCGGCTGTTGCATCAACCTCTGCCTTGTTATTTTCCAGTTGCAAACCATTATCTGTAATGGGCCCGAACTGTTCTTCGCCGTTTTTGGAGTGATTTATTTTAACCGATTCCAAAATAACGGGGCTGCTGTTTTCTGTAAAATAAAATGTTGTAGTGGTGAGCTGGTAAATTTTACCGGTGTCGGGAACCGAAATTTTAACCTGCAGCACATCCGGATTTTCGCGGCTCACAAATAAGGGGACGCGATTCGAAAGGATTGAACTGTCGCTAAAATCAGGTGATTTTTCCTCATGTAAATTTTCTTCATTATTGGTAAGCACATACAGCCTGACAATATTTTTGATGGCCGAAAGATCGGTGGCAATATCTTTAATCAGGAACAATTTATTGTCGGGCCTGGCTTCCTGGTGAATGGAATCCACGATTTGTGAAAGGTTTTTCCAGGCAAAGTAGCCTGAAGTAATTACTGCTGCGGCAATTATTACTGCCAGCAGTGAAATTTGTGATTCAATTTTGAATTTTGCCATTTCTAAAAGCTACTTGGTACCTACTTAATGTTAATAAATTCAATTTGTTTGAGTGTTTTTTTGAGATTCTAAAACTGTTTTAAAAAGGTTGGGTCCGATATTTTACCGATGAACAGCCACTGCAATTTTTGAGTCGGCAGTGCCGTAATACAAAAACCATTTATTCTGAAAGTTAACCAATCCTTCTACAAAACACACTTCGTTTACTTCGCCTACTTTCTCGTAATCTTTGTCGGGATGAATAAAATAGCTTTCAGTGCGGTCGAGCATTTTCCAGGGTTCATTTTTATAAAACAGCGCCTGCCCTGCTGCATACGTGAATTTTTGCAATTCCGGATCGTTAAAATTGGCCGCGTTGCTTCCGTTGTAAATCAGTAAAATGCCTTCGTCTTTTAAAAGCGCATACGGTCCGGGTTCCACCAGCCGGCTGTCGAAATAACCGGGTCGCGGGTGCAACACTTCAATCATTTCGTCGTTTTCGGCATTTTTTGCCACTTCCCAGTGAATCAGGTCGTAGGAGCTGGCCATAAAAAGGTCGGTGTCGCCAAAATACATCCAGTATTTCCCGTCGATTTTGGTGGCAATCATTTTATTTTCCTGCTGCTTCACCACAATGGCACCTGCTTTCGACCAGGCATCTTTGTATTTTTCGGCGCTCATAACCGGTCCGTGTTTGGTCCAGTTTTGCAAGTCATTGGAGGAGGCAAGACAAAGCCGTGCGGTTTTTCCATCGTAGGCTGTGTAAGTCATAATGTATTTTCCGTCTTCACTTTCCACAATCCGTGGGTCTTCCGTGCCGTCGAATAATTTAGATGATGGCTCTTCTGAAAATTCATAATCTGCATCTTTCCGGTAATTCCATTCCAGCGGTTTCATTTCATCGTTGTCCGGGTAAAAAACCGGCTCGGGTTGCTTTTCAAAATGCAGGCCGTCGCTGCTCACCGCCAGCCCGATGCGCGATGTGCCGCTTACATCCTGCGCCCGGTAAAAAAGGTAAACATTGCCGTCTTTGACAATTGCCGCCGGGTTCAGCACATTTCGTTCTTCCCACCTGATGGGCTGGTTGTTAATCGGGCAAATGAAACTTAAATCGGGAGACGGCTTTAGAATCGGGTTCAGGCTGTCCACTTTTTCAAAACCCGGGAAAGCCCAGCTTCCTTTTTGTGATTCACCATCAGATGAAGAAGTTTGATTGCATCCGGCAATTATAAAAAAGCTTAAAAGAAGGATTGAAAGATGTTTCATGGTAACTGGTTTGATTTTTAGTAAAGGTAAGAATTATTGGTTTTTTTGAATCATAGATAAAAAAAATTGAGTGCGTGCCGGGAACCGGGGGGCTATTATAGCTTTTAGGTGCAAATATCGAACCCGTACCGGGTTTTCTTTTGTTTGTTGCTTTATGCTGTTTGACAAAAATTCAACGGTTATCAGTTTTTCAACGCGGTACGCGTTGGATAATGCGCTTTCTATCTCTTCGGGATCGGTGCCCAGGTATAAGGGTATAATCGTCGGAAATATGACACGGTTACAAACCCTGTCCTCCGGAAGACGGGCGCATCATCTAATAAAAAGGCAAATTCGCTAAAAAATAATACATCCCTTTTTGATTGCTGTCAGGAAGGGATTTTTTACTTGTGTCGATTATTACCTGTAGTAATTTTTTTTTCAAAGTGTGCAGGAATCAGGTTAAGTCTGGAGATATTTTTACTGAAACTGATTTTTTGAACTTCCCTGTCAATTGTGTAATTTTACAAGGTTAAAAATCAATAAATCGAATGACATCAAAACCGCATAAAACAAACCTGCCCGGCTCCTACCGCTGCCTGTTCAGTTGCAGGATGTTTTACAGCCCACTCCCTGCCTCCCCCAAAGGGTGAGGAGTAAGAAATGTGCTTCTCAATCTTTCTTATTTGTTATTCCTTATTCAATATTTCAACATTAATTCTGAAAAATGACTGCCGCAATAATTAATCTCACAAAATCCCCGGAACGGCCTGCCGGTGCTGCCAGCAACTTTAGCAGCCAGGAAAATAAAAATACAGGACCGGAAATGAACGACCGCATCCGGAAACTGCGCAAACAAAGCGTGGAAACACAGGAATCGCTTTCCATTGAAAGGGCGCTTATTACCACCCGTTTCTATAAGGAAAACGAAGGAAAATATTCCGCGCCAATGATGCGCGCCCTCAATTTCATGGAAATTTGTAAACACAAAACAATATACATTGGCAAAGAAGAACTAATTGTTGGCGAACGCGGTCCGGTACCCAAATCAGTGCCCACTTTCCCCGAACTGACCTGCCACAGCGTGGAAGATTTCCACGTGTTGAATTCGCGTGAACAGCAACGATATACCATTTCGCAGGAAGACATCGACACTTACGAGCGCGAGGTAATTCCCTACTGGAATGGCCGCACCATGCGCGAAAGGATTTTTAGACACGTTCCGCAGGAGTGGAAAGCGGCTTACGAAGCTGGCGTGTTTACCGAATTTATGGAACAGCGGGCACCCGGCCACACCGCACTCGACGGGAAAATTTATCGTAAAGGAATGCGCGATTTCAAAAAAGAGATTGAAGCACACATTCAGCGCCTCGACTTTTTGAATGACCCGGAGGCCACCGACAAACAGGAAGAGCTGAAAGCAATGGCTGTTTCGTGCGATGCAGTTATTGTTTTTGCTGAACGGCACGCGGATTTGGCCGAAAAAATGGCACAAAACGAAACGAACCCTCAACGACAAAAAGAGTTGAAACAAATTGCCGAAGTGTGCCGTTGGGTGCCGGCAAATGCACCGCGAAATTTGTGGGAAGCCATTCAAATGTACTGGTTTGTTCACCTCGGTACCATCACTGAACTCAATGGCTGGGATGCCATGAACCCCGGGCATTTTGACCAGCACCTGCAGCCTTTTTATGAAAAAGAAATGGCAGAAGGAACACTCACCCGCGACGAGGCCAAAGAACTCCTCAGTTGTTTCTGGATAAAAGTAAACAATCACCCGGCACCGCCCAAAGTGGGTATTACCGCCCGCGAAAGTGGCACCTACAACGATTTTACCAACATCAACATTGGCGGGGTGAAACCGGATGGCTCCGACGGTGTGAGTGAAGTTTCGTATTTGATGTTAGAAATTATCGAAGATCTGCACATTCTACAGCCTGGAAACTCGGTGCACATCAGCGCCAAAACGCCCGACCGCTTTCTGCATGCTGCCTGTAAAGTGATCCGCCAGGGACATGGTTTCCCATCGGTTTTTAATCCGGATGTGTACATTCAGGAATTGTTGCGCCAGGGGAAATCGATCCGGGATGCCCGCGAAGGCGGCTGCAGCGGATGCATCGAAGTGGGGGCGTTCGGAAAAGAAGCTTATTTGTTAACCGGTTATTTGAATGTTCCTAAAATCCTGGAAATTACGCTGAATAACGGTTTGGATCCTCTGACAGGGAAAACGGCAGGAATTGAAACCGGCGATCCGAAAAGTTTTAAGAATTTTGAAGAATTGTACCCTGCTTTTCTAAAGCAGTTGAATTTTGTAATCGACCAGAAAATCAGGGTGAGCAACTACATCGACCAGATGTTTGCCAAATACGCACCGGCCCCGTTTTTGTCAGTAGTTATCGACGATTGCATTGCAAAAGGAAAAGATTACTACAACGGCGGCCCGCGGTACAACACCAACTACATCCAGTGCACCGGTTTGGGAACGGTTACCGACAGTCTTTCGGTGTTGAAAAAGCATGTTTACGAAGACAAAATATTTAGCATGGAAACGCTGCTGAATGCCATCTCCAATAATTACGAAGGCGAAGAAAAGTTGCGGCAGCGCATCATCAATCGGACACCGTTTTTTGGCAACGACGATGAATATACGGATGAGATTGCGGTTCGTGTTTACAACGATTTGCTGACTGCCATTGATGGAAAACCCAACGTGAAAGGCGGGCAGTATCATCTGAACATGCTCTCCACCACGTGCCATGTTTATTTTGGAAAAGTGCTGGGAGCTACGCCAAACGGACGTTTGGCAGGAAAAGCCATCTCCGACGGAACTTCGCCATCGCATGGCTGCGATACCCACGGGCCAACCAATGTTGTGCGTTCGCTGGGAAAACTCGACCAGGTAAAATCGGGCGGAACGCTGCTTAACCTGCGATTTGTACCAAGCCTGCTGAAACGCGAAAAAGATGTGGAAAAACTGGGACACCTCATCCGCAGCTATTTTTCATTGGGAGGCCATCACATTCAGTTTAACATTGTGGACACCGCCACGCTGCTTGCCGCGCAGGCCTGCCCTGAAGATTACAAGGATTTAATGGTGCGAATGGCTGGTTACAGCGACTATTTCAACGATATGAATGCCGACCTGCAGCAGGAAATTATTGATAGGACAGAGAATGAAATTTTATAAATTTTGTGCCTAATTATATTATATATGGTCAAGAAATTCCAAATTTTAATAATCAAATTCCAAATAATATTTAAAAACCAATGAGCCAAAGTACCAAACGTTGCCGGTCATCACAAATTTGGAAGTTGAAATCTGAATATTGGAATTTATTTGTTTTTTGGACCTTGTTTTTTGGAATTTCTTTTCAAAACCAGCATCTCACTATATAAATATGATTCCACTGATTTTCGATATTCGCCGTTACTCCATCAACGATGGCCCGGGCATCCGGATTACCATTTTTATGAAAGGTTGTCCGCTGCGCTGTACATGGTGTCACAACCCCGAGAGCCAGTCGCCCAAGGTGCAGAAACTGTACACCGCCTCCAAATGCATTGGCGCACAGGATTGCATTGAAATTTGCCCTGAAAATGCGCTCACTTTAACACCCGATGGAATTGTTACCGATGTTGAGGTTTGCACGCTATGCGGGAAATGCGCCGATGCCTGTCCTTCCAAAGCCATTGAAATGTCGGGGAAATTGTATTCAACAGAAAAACTTTTGACGATCATTGAAAAAGAGCGCGTTCACATTGATCAGTCGGGCGGTGGCGTTACATTTTCGGGCGGCGAACCGTTGATGCATCCTGATTTTCTAATTGAAATGCTGGATGCCTGTGGCGAAAAAGACCTTCACCGGGCGGTGGACACCTGTGGCTTTGTACCCTCAAAAACCCTGCTTGAAGTGGCCAGGCGCACCGATCTTTTTTTGTTCGATTTAAAGCTAATCGACCCGGTTCAGCATAAAAAATGGACAGGAGTTGACAACCAATTAATTCTGAAAAATCTGAAATTGCTGGCTGAAAACGGAGCAAACATCAACATCCGGATTCCGCTCATTAAAAATGTGAATACAGATGAAAAAGAGATACGGGAAATGGCTGAATACATTGCCGGATTGTTAAGTAAAAACCGCGAATCGGAATTCGCGGCACCTAATCGAATGGTTAACTTATTGCCTTACCACAACATTGCCTCCGGGAAATACCAAAAGCTGGGAATTCCTTACTATGAAGGTGATATGGATGAACCTTCTGAGGCAGAAATCCAAAAAGCAATTGAGGTTTTTAACTCTTTTGGAATTGAAACAGAGGTTGGCGGTTAGAATTTTATCTTTCTCATCAATCCGCGTTGCTGATTTTGTATTTTTGGCTTCAAAATATTTATAACAGAAATGAGATTTACATTCATCACACTTTTTGTCCTGCTATTTGGAAGTTCAGTTTATTCGCAGGAAAACACCGAAAAAATACTCGAAACATTTCATTCCATTTCGAGCCACGAAATCCTGGATTTTGCCAAAGAACTGAGTGCTCAAAAATACAAGGGCCGTTTGTCCGGCTCACCCGAATATTTGCAGGCAGCCGAATGGTGCGCCGCAAAATTTGAAGAGTGGGGCGTGCAACCTGCCAACAATGGCAGTTATTTTCAATATTTTCCCAACGAATATTCCAAAGTATTTTCAGAAGGCAGCGTATCGTATTTTCCTGAACCAGGTGAAAAAATCAAACTGCATTTCCCGGAAGATTATTACCCTGGTTCCAATTCAGCTTCTGGAACGGTTTCGGGCAACCTGGTTTACGTAGGCTACGGAATTACTGCACCGGAACTGGGTTACGACGACTATGAAAATGTAGATGTGGAAGGGAAAATCATTCTCATGGAATCGGGGATTCCATACCGTAAAAACGACACCACTTTGGCAAAATGGACACCCTATGCCTATCATCGCTACAAATTCAGAAATGCGGTAAAACACGGCGCTGCCGGCTTGTTGTACATCGGTAAAATTGCCAATCCGAATACCGTCCATCTCGATGGATTTGTTTATGCACATATCAGCCAAGAGGTGGCTGAACGTATTTTTTCGGATGCCGGAAAAGATTATAAAACAATTAGAAAAGAACTTTCAGAACAAAAAATTCCATCATTTGCATTTCCTGAAAAACAAACGGCAACTATAACTGCCGAAACGCAATATTTCCCCAATGCAAAATCGTGCAATGTAGTCGGTCTCATCGAAGGTTCTGACCCGGATTTAAGAAACGAAGTGATTATTGTGGGCGGCCACCTTGACGGGCAGGGTTATTTGGGAGAAGTATTTCCGTCGGCCCTCGATAATGCTTCGGGAGTGGCTGATATTTTGGGGGCTGCGAAAGCATTCGCTACTTCAGAAATTAAGCCAAAACGCTCCATCCTTTTTATTTTGCTGGGTGGTGAAGAATGTGGTTTATACGGCAGTAAATTTTATGTTGAAAATCAGTTGTTTCCCACAGATAAAACCGTGATGATGATTAACCTCGACATGGTGGGTAACGGCACCGGATTTTTTGTGTCGAACGGGAAAAGCTACCCGGAACTTTTTCAGCATTTTGAAACGGTCAACGATAATTTTTTGCATCGTGAAATGGCAGCTTCGGAGAAGCAGAAAAATTACGGCCGTCCGCGTTCCGATGCCTCGATGTTTGAAAATGCCGGCATTCCTGCCTTTTCATTGTGGACCCGGCATTCCGTGCATACGGTGTATTACCACGATCCGCGCGACACACCCGAAGTGTTGACTCCCGAAATTATGGAAGATGCCGCCAAGCTGCTTTACCTCGGAATTTTAGGGGTTGCAAATGATGAGAGTTTAAATTAAATCATTCAAAAACAACATACATGCAGCTTCATTTTCAAAATCATAAGGTATGATACCGATGGGCAAATCTTCTTCATATTTAAAATTCATGGGAGTGTAAAAACTTTCGGAATGCGGATAAATCAATGCTAATTGAACATTTCCATTATCCGATTGGTATTTTTTACCATAAGCATAAAGCTGATACATGTCAGCTTGCGATATGTTGTAATTTTTAGTTGAAAGATGCTGGTTGATCATTTTCCATTTGGTATCTGCAACAATCGTTTTGCAATCGGTATGAATTACCAGATCAGATCTCAAGCAGAATTATGATAGAATTCAAAGATATTCCGATTCTTATCGGGCAGTAAATGATGAGAGGTTAGTGTAAAAGTTGGAGTAAATTTTATTTTCCAGTTGAGTTCAATTCTTTAAGATTTGAAGATAACTTACAAACAAAAGTTAGATAAATTTATTAAAATCGGTATTTTTGAAATTTTAAAGAATAATATATGGCTTACGAATCTGTAGATAAATTGCAAAATGCACTTGGTGAACAAGTATTTCACTACACGCAAGATAAAAAAAAGGCTGCAGGGCGTGCATTAGGAACACTAGTTGAAATTATAACTTATTACCTTTTAAAAACATGGGGTTTTAATAATTCAACTTCAATTGAACGCGGTTTAGTAGAATACGGGAATGAAGATATTTCTCACAATGTTGAATATTCACTTCATCCTATTATTAATGTTTTTCAAGTTAAGCTTCCAAATAACGGAAAATCTCTTACCTCAACCAAAATTTTAAATGAATTAGAAAACCAAATTGATATTTCATTTTTTAAGAAGAAAAACAACAACCTGCTTGATAAGCATAATATTTTACGCAATGCTTGTACGATTGCTGAATCCGAAAATACTTTTTTATTAACCAGTATAAAATCAATCAGATCGGATGAATTTGAATTGTTGGTATTCGAGCAAATGTATAAACCATATGTAGTATTAATGGAAGAAATAATTTATTCAAATGATTTTGAGTTGTTGAAAAAATTCATTCTTACAGTTGGGGTTGTAAGTAATCATGGCAATTGGTTCACATCAGAAAATCAAAATAAGGAATTAAAGGTTTTAGCCCATTCTTATGATTGGCTTATTTTTTTATCAGATAATGGCTTATCCCAATTTATTGATGAATTAATTTTCAATCCATCATCTGATTACAAATGTGTGCAGGAAGCTTTTAAGAATAGCTATACTGCAAATAAAAAGAGAAATGTTTTCACAAAAGTCAAAATGGATATTAAAGCAGATGAAGCTTTGTTAAAGTATTTTTCAGATAATATCCATGATATTGAATCATGGTTTAATGTAATAACGCCTGTGAATAAATCAATTGGAGATTTAAGAAGTGAAATTGCTGCATTAAGAACAAAAAATTGGAGGGAAATATTATGAGTGCAGGAAGAAGTGTGAATTCTCAAAGTCAAAGTTGGGGAACTCCACCTAAATACGTGAAAGCAATAAAAATTTTTTTTGGAGGTAAAATATCTCTTGACCCATGTTCAAATAAATATTCTATTGTGAATGCTGAAACTGAATTTATGCTTCCTGAAACTGATGGGTTAAAACAAGAGTGGGATTATCCAACAATATATATAAATCCGCCCTATGGAGCTGACAGAAAAAGGGGTACAACAATTAAGAACTGGTTGGCTAAATGCGCTTTATCTCATAATAAATATCACTCCGAAATACTCGCATTAGTTCCAGTAGCAACAAACACAGGGCACTGGAAGCAAAGTATTTTTGGACAAGCAAGAGCAATATGTTTTTTGTATGACACTAGGTTGAAATTTCTGGTAAACGGTTTAGATGTTGGAAAAGGAGCACCAATGGCTTGCGCTATGGTTTATTGGGGTAGGGATTATGAAAAATTTTATAAGATATTTATTGAATTTGGCGCTGTGGTAGATATTGAAAATTTGAAGAAGAAAAAAATTGGAGAAAAAAGGAAAATGATGACATTTGAATTTGAATGAATGTAATTTTAACTTTTCCTGATTATTTATTTTCAAACCATTTCAAAAATGCCTCGATTATTTGATCCAGATTATTAATCATTTTTGGGGTGTTTTGATTTAAAGGATAAATATAAAACGATTTCTTCGCAAAATCCAGCGGATTTGAATGTTTATAGAAATGGGGGAAATAGCGAAATACGATTTATACTTTAGTGGTATCCCTGGTAAACGAAACGATTCTAACCAGAATTTTTCCAGTGTTCATTATTATCTTGTATAATACAAAAAATGTATTATACAAACATTGTATTGATTGTATCTATTCATTTTCAGAAGAATATATAAAATATCACCTAAAATTTTCAAATACAAATTTTGTATCATACATATATTGTACTATATTTGTTGTATAAAAAAAACACAATGGCAAAACTTCAGGTTGGTAATCCTGTAACAGGTAAAAATTTTATAGGCAGAGAAGAAGAAATAAAGTACATTATTCAACTTCTGCAGCTGGGGCAAAACATTGTATTAATTGCTCCCCGGCGTTACGGAAAAACATCCCTGGTACTCGAAATATTATCAAAAATTCGCGCTCAAAAGCAATACACGGCGTTTATTGATTTCTTCTCGGTTCCTTCGTTGAAAATACTCTCATCGCAGATAACTGAATCCGTTCTAAAAAATCGTAAGCTCGATAAGATTTTTGCCAAAACAAAAAACAGTGCCCTGGCAATGATTCAAAACTTAAAAATGAAAACTGCGATAGAAGATTTCGAATTCATTATTGAATTTTCAAATCAAAAAGAAAATGATTGGGAATTGTTGGAAAAAAGTATCGATTTTATTGATCATTTCCCGGGGAAATATGGTATGAACATGGTTTGTGTTTTTGATGAATTTGGTGACATAAAAAAACTTGACGGGAACAAAATTGTGAAGCTTTTTCGTTCCAGGCTTCAGCGACATAAAAATTCTACCTATATTTTTTCAGGAAGTTATGAATCTGTCATGTCGGGGTTGTTTATTGAGCAAAAAGCGCCATTTTACAGGTTTGCCAGAATCATACATCTGGGAAAAATTGAAAAGAATAAATTTTTTGAGTTTTATAAGAGCCAATTAGATACCCAGAAAATAAATTATGATGAAAAATTACTGACCAAAATTCTTGATTTTACCGATGGGCATCCTTACTATTCACAACTGGCTCTTCAGGAAATTATTATTTATTATGCCCTGAATAACAAAAATCCTGACTTTAAAGAAATAATTGATTCAATGCTTAATGCAGAAAAAAATTATCTTGAAAAATCATGGGAGGAACTCTCGAAAAGAAAAGAGTTACTTAAAACGGCATTGTCTGTCGCTGAGGATAACAAAAGTATTTATTCCAGCTTGAAAAACAGTGGAATAAATATTTCAAGATCACTAAAATCGTTGACTATGAATGGCATGCTTATAAAAACGCCAACAAAATATGAGTTTAGTGATCCCCTTTTCAAACACTGGATAGAAATAAACGTTTTAAGAAAATACAATTGAAAAATACTATGGCACAATTCCAAGGGAACATCCTGAAAATGCGCACCGAGCTGGCCAACCCGGTTAACTATTTTTTGCCGGTGGGCAGCGATGAAATTGAAATGAACCCGTTAATAGGCAAAGAAATTTCGATGCACTTTACCGGGCAAATCAACTGCATTTCGTGCGGGAAGGTTACCAAACGCTCGTTCAACCAGGGATTTTGTTACAACTGCCTGCAAACTGCTCCAGAAGCAAGTGAATCAGTAGTCCGGCCGGAGTTGTCGAAATCGCAGTTTGGCATTGCCCGCGACATGGAATGGGCCAAAAAACACGACCTCATCGAGCATGTGGTTTACTTTGCCGTGGCCAGCGAACTGAAAATCGGGGTGACCCGCAACCACCAGGTTCCCACTCGTTGGATTGACCAGGGTGCCAGCTTTGCCATCGAAATCGCACGCACACCCAACCGGCACATTGCCGGTGTGATGGAAGTTTTCCTGAAAAAACATTTCACTGACCGCACCAATTGGCAGGCCATGCTTAAAAATGAAGTGGCTGAAAACATTGATCTTGCAGAAGAAAAAGGAAAATTGCGCCAACTGCTTCCTTTGGAACTTCAAAAATACCTGACTGAAACAAACGAAGTAACCTCAATTGAATACCCCGTTTCGGAATATCCGCAAAAAGTTAAAAGCCTGAGTTTTGATAAAACTCGCGATATATTGGGAGTTCTGAAAGGAATAAAAGGGCAGTACCTGATTTTTGCGGACAATACAGTTTTAAATATCCGAAAACATAACGGGTATTTTTTGGAAATTGAAAGCCCCTCTTAATCTCCCCAAAAAGGAACCACCAAAAGGAAAGAAATTGGATTTAAACAGAAACAGAAAAATAATTAAAGTCAATTATTTCCTGTTTAACCTGACAATTCTCGTACTTCAATACGGTAAATTTTCCTTAATTTGTTCCCGCAAGCAGCTTTTAGGCTGAATTTATAAAAACCAACATAATTTTTATCGAAATGGAAAACTTAGACTGGAAAAACATAGGATTTGGATACCGCGATACCGATTACAATATCCGTTGCTACTACCGCAACGGAAAGTGGGGCGAGCTGGAAATCAGCTCATCCAAGCGGATAGATATTCACATGTCGGCTACTTCGCTGCATTACGGGCAGGAAGCTTTCGAAGGCCTGAAGGCTTTCAGGGGTAAAGATGGTAAAATCCGCATATTCAGAATGGATGAAAATGCCAAACGGATGCAAAGTTCGTGCGACGGTATTTTGATGCCCAAACTTCCTGTGGAGAAATTCAAGGAAGCGGTGCGGCGTGCTGTAAAAATGAACGAGCGTTTTGTTCCCCCTTATGAAAGCGGTGCCGCGTTGTACATCCGTCCGTTGCTGATTGGCACAGATCCGCAAATTGGCGTTAAACCTGCCGATGAATATTTGTTTATGGTGTTTGTGATGCCGGTGGGCCCCTATTTCCCTGAAGGATTTAAACCAACAAATCTGGTAATTATGCGCGAATACGACCGTGCCGCGCCACAGGGAACCGGAAAATACAAAGTGGGCGGAAACTACGCCGCCAGCATGTACGAAGGGAAATTGGCCAAAGAACAAGGTTTTTCGGCAGTGCTTTACTTAGATGCGCGCGAGAAAAAATACATCGACGAATGCGGGCCGGCTAACTTTTTTGGCATTAAAAACGATACCTACATCACTCCAAAATCAGATTCAATCCTGCCTTCAATTACCAACAAAAGCTTGATGGTTCTGGCCGAAGAAATGGGTTTGAAAGTGGAACAGCGTAAAGTGCCCTACGAAGAACTGGCAGAATTCGAAGAAGTAGGCGCCTGCGGAACTGCCGCAGTTATTTCGCCAATAAAAGGTGTTTACGACTCCGATAACGACAAATGGTTTAAATACGGAAACCAGAAAGAAGCCGGTGAATGGTCGACAAAACTGTACAATAAACTGCGTGCCATCCAGTACGGCGAAGAAGAAGACAAACACGGTTGGGTGGAAATAGTATAGAAGCCCCTCTCCTGTCTGCCGACAGGCAGGTAATCTCCCCAAAGGGGAGAGACAGGGAAAAGATATTTGAAGCTCCGGAAATTTTCCGGGGCTTTTTTGTTACACAAATTTTCAAATAAGGTTAATTATTAGGGTTAATTTACCGGCTACTAAGGTTTGTTTTTGGAAATAAGGTTTTGCAAAACGCAGAAACAATTTATTCAACTTTAATTGTTGAAAGATGGTAACACCTGATTAAAAAAAACTTATTTTTTCATTCTTCAACCTTAGTAGAAATGTTGAGCCCCCACGTTCCAACCTTATTTACCTTATGAAATTCAGGAAATAATATTTTTTTATCTGTAACATCCGGGATAGTTGTCCGTCTTATGCATTGAACAGTGCACTGAAAAGCAAATGACAGTAAACGAATACAACGAGGCAGTTGACGAGTACTCCGACCGGTTGTTCCGGTTTGTGGTGAAAAGCATAAAAGACACGCACAAAGCGGAGGATATTGTGCAGGACAGCTACGAAAAACTCTGGAAAAACGTGGAGAACGTTGACGGTGCCAAAGTAAAATCGTACCTGTTTACTACTGCTTACCACACCATGATTGACCGTATTCGCAAAGAAAAAAGATCAGCCTATTCAGAAGACCTGTCGCTGCCCGAAGAAAGCCATGAAAACAATTATTCCGATTTAAGCGAAATACTGAAAGAAGCAGTGAACAAGCTGCCGGAAGTGCAGCGGATGGTGTTGTTGCTGCGCGATTACGAAGGCTACTCGTACAAAGAAATTGGCGAAATGGCCAGTTTGAGCGAAGCGCAGGTGAAAGTTTACATTTACCGGGCGCGGGTATTTTTGAAAAAGTACATTGGCAAGTTGGAAGTGGTGATTTAGAAAGGCCTCCTCCAAAGGTGGAGGAATAAGAGAGAGAGAAAAAAATTGCAATGCAAAAGAAGAGAGAAATGAAAATTACAAGAGATAATTACGAATCCTACTTTCTCGATTACCTGGAAGGTAACCTGGATGAAAATCTTGTGGACGAATTCCTGGAATTTTTGCAGCAAAATCCTGATTTAAAAGAGGAACTTTCATTTATGAATACTGCTCCACTTGAGCCCGATGCTACTTTTTTCAACAATAAAGAAAAACTTTATAAAGAAAAATTCGATTCGGAAAAGGAATTCAACCGGGCTGCAATTGCACTGGTTGAAGGTGATTTATCAGATACAGAAAAAGAAGAATTTGATGCGTATCTTTTAAAACACCCAGAAAAACAAGAAGAAGTTCAACTGTTTCAGCAAACCAAATTGCAACCCGATAAAACAGTGGTATTTGCGTATAAAAATAAATTGTACCGCCGCACTCCGGGAAGAACAATTTTTATGTGGTCATCGCGTGTGGCAGCGGTTTTAGTTGTTGCGCTCGCCATTTTTGCTCTTTTCAACCAAACCGATTTTAACATTCCTGAAAAACGGGTAGCCGTGGTTGAAAATCCTGAGGGCAGTGAGGTTCCGGCCAAAAAAGGAAGTAATTCTTCTGGCGCTGAAATAGACGATATTCAACCTATTGAGGAGATAAAAGCAATTCCTGCGGGGCTGAAGAACGAAGTAAAACGCAAAGCCACCCCAACTTTGCACGAGCCCGTTCAAGACAACACAGACTATGAAAACATTGCAGAAATCAGGACTCCTGTTGAAATTCCATCAAAACTCAATAGCCGGGATGCTGCGTTGCAAGCCCGGCAACAACCAGAAGTCACGCTGGCAGCTATGACAATTACCCTGCCTGACAATTACCAGGTTATTGAGGAGGAACGTTTCCTTGCCGATGTGGTAAAAGAAAAAACAGGGCTGGATAATTTTTCACTCAACAAAATTAAACTGGTTGGCCTGAACCTGATTTCCAGCATTTCGAAAGACAATTTTGACTACAAAACCAACGAAGAAGGGAAAGTGACAGAACTCAATTACGATTCGCGGTTGCTGGCGTTTTCCATTCCCATCAACAATGAGGCGTTTGTTGGAGAATAAAGTGCGAAAATTACAAATGCTCAAAAAACAAATATCTTCATAGGAGTCCTTCGGACAAACAAGGGCCAATTTTAAAAAGAATCAAATTCCAAAATGGTATAATGATTTGAAAGATTGATTATTGGGATTTGAGATTTATTTGTTATTTGAAAATTGGTTATTGGAATTTAATTTCATTCCTCTTCACCCAAAATGAATAATTTTCACTTCTGATGTAACTTTTCCTCTACCATCGCCGTCAGAGCAACAAAACTTTTAAAACAGAAAAAATGAAACGATTAACAACCTTTATTTTATTCATCGTTTTTGCGCTGAACCTAACTGCACAAACCGATACGACAAAAGTGGGAACCAAAAATAAAAATGTGGTAACTGTTATCGAAGATGGCGAAAAAGTGCAGGTAAAAGTAGGCAACGATAAAGGTATTGAAGTAATAACCGATGAATGGGGTGATACCACGCACATTCGTATAGGTCGCCGCACATTCGATGTTGTGGAAGACTGGGAAGGAACTCATATCAGCGTAAATAAAGAGCCACGAGACAGAAGGTGGACCGGCAGTTTCAATCCGCACTGGGCCGGCCTTGAATTTGGAATGAACTATTATCATCAAACCGACTATTCGCTTTACAACACCATCAATACAGTTGTTCCCCCTGATTTTATGGAGTTGCACAACGCCAAATCAATTACTGTGAACCTGAATTTCGCCGAATGGGCGTTTAAAAATGAAGCCAACAATTTTGGCCTGGTAACCGGCCTGGGATTAAGTTTTATGGATTTTACTTTCGACCAGCCGCTGACTATTGAAAAAGCGGGTGGCAGCGGAATCATTATGCCGGTGGATCTGGATCCGGACGGGTTGAAAAAAACAAAGCTGAATGTGAGTTACGTGACAGCCCCGCTAATGCTCGAAATAAAAACACCGCTGCGCATGGGGCATAAGCGGCTTTCCTTTGCAGGTGGTGTAATTGGCGGGGTTAACATCGGTTCGCACACCAAATTCAAATACAAAAACGACAAGGAAAAAAACAAAAGCAGTTTCAACATCAGCAAGTTTAAGTACGACCTCACAGGCCGTATCGGGTTCGGCGATTTCTGCGTATTTGTAAATTACAGCATGGTCCCGTTGTTTGAAACCGACCGCGGGCCGGAGCTTTATCCGGTAACTTTTGGTTTTTCATTCCCGAATATCTGACAGTTATTGTCCCTGAAATGTTTGTAAACTGCCCCGAGCGAATAATTCCACTGCTCGTTAACAGGAATCCGGCCCAATATAAACTGCTGTTGTTCGTCAGGGTCTTCAATTCCCGGGTTAAGGTCGAAAACATCGATGGTGGTCGGGGTGGTGAGATCGGTAAAAAGTTTTCCGTTTTCTCCTGTCGGGTGGCAGCTTCCAGTATGAAGTTAGATTTTGGGGTGGCCGTCGTTATCGCATCCGGTACTTCAGTTTCCGGTGAAGGAATATAAAGTCCGTCGGGTGCCTGTATGCCTCTTTTGTGTGCCCAGTAAGGCAGCGTGGCAGGGCACCGCGCTTCGCCGGGCTCATCTTTCCAGCGGCCAGGTTCAATCTCGCCATGTCCGTATTGACCTTTGGCCACATATTGTGTAACATAAAGCGTTTCAATGTAGTTGCCTTCTAAATCTTCGATCCATACAGCAAACGAAGGATGATTGAATGCCTCGCCTTTTATGAACTCAATTTCAACAGAGCGATACGCATTTTTTGGTGATGTTTGGATAGAAATGCTGTCGGTATCGAGCCCCCGTTGCGAAGCACAACCCATAACTATGAATGCTAAAAGGCCAAATGCAATATTTTTTTCATGGTCGGTTAATTTACGAATTTTGTTTAATTTTTAGTACAAATCAATAAACAAAATTGATTAATAAAAGTTGATAATTTACTCAATATTTTTAAATTCGTATAAAAAAATATTTGATGAGAGTTGTAATTCAAAAAGTTTCGAAAGCATCGGTAACAGTTGAAAATGAAGTAATCTCTTCTATTGGAAAAGGATTAGTTGTTCTGCTGGGCATTGAAGATGCCGACACGAATGAGGATATTGACTGGCTGGTAAAAAAAATAACGCAACTTCGTATTTTTAACGATGAAAACGGGGTGATGAATCGCTCGGTGAAAGATGTGGAGGGCGAAGTCATTGTTGTGAGCCAGTTTACGCTGCACGCCAATACCAAAAAGGGAAACCGGCCGTCGTACATCCGGGCATCGAAACCCGATTTTGCCGTGCCGATGTATGAAAAGTTCATCCAGAAAATGGAAGCCACAATGGGCAAAAAAGCGGGTACCGGAAAGTTTGGTGCTATGATGGATGTGGAGCTTGTTAACGATGGCCCCGTTACCATTATTATCGATTCGAAACAGAAGGATTTTTAAGAGCCCCTCTAAACTCCCCAAAGGGAAAAAAAAAACTGAAAAAGATTAAAATAATATCAGATTGAATGAAACCGAATAAAATTACTATTGAAGATGCCCAAAAGCTGGTTGACGACTGGATTAAAAAATATGGGGTCCGCTATTTCAGCGAGCTTACCAATATGGCCGTATTAACCGAAGAGGTGGGTGAACTGGCCCGCATTATGGCGCGTAAATATGGCGATCAGTCCTTTAAAAAATCGGATGAAAAATATGACCTGGCCGATGAAATGGCCGATGTGTTGTGGGTGTTGGTTTGCCTGGCCAACCAAACCGGTGTGGATTTAAACGAAGCTTTTCGGGAAAACCTGGAAAAGAAAACCAACCGCGACAAAGACCGTCATCAAAACAATCAGAAATTAAAAGATTGAGGGTAGTGTCAAGTCAACTTTGAGATGTCATTTCGACCTTTGGGAGAAATCTGCTAAAATGGTAAGATTTCTCATCTTCGTGCCTCAGATTCGAAATGACAGCTTCCTACATTTAGCGATTGACACGACAGTAGAAAGTCTCCGATTTTGCAGGGTCAGGCATTCCCTCCTTTTTGATGAGGGTCAGGCAGGAATTCTTACTTTTTACGTGTGGTGACGTAGTTCATTAGTTCTATCAACGATGTGCGGGCCTCGCTGTCAGGGAATTCTTCAAGACCTTTTACCGCCTTATCTTTAAACTCAATCATTTTTTCAGTGGCAAACTCCAGCCCCCCTTTTTCGTTAACCAGTTGTATAAGTTCCTCAACAACAGCAGTATTTTTGTTTTTACGCTTAATGAGCCGCAAAATTCGTTTGCGTTCCCCGGGTTCGGAAGTGTTGAGCAGATGCAGCAGCGGCAGGGTAATCTTTTTTTCTTTGATGTCGTTCCCTGTTGGTTTGCCAATGATTCCTTTTTTTTGATAGTCGAAAATATCGTCTTTTATCTGGAATGCTATGCCGGCATCCTGACCAATGCGGTACATTTTCTCGGGAATGGTTTCATCATCGGTTACCGAAGCCGCGCCAATGGCCATACTGGTGGCAATCAGCGATGCTGTTTTTTTCCTGATAATTTCAAAATAGGTTTCTTCGTCGATATCGAGTTTGCGGCTTTTTTTCACCTGCAGGATTTCCCCTTCGCTCATGTCCTGAACAGCCTTTGAAATCAAGTGCAGAAAGTTGTATTTTTTGTGCTCTATCTGAAGGAGCAGGCCTTTGGCCAGGATGTAATCGCCTACCAAAACAGCCATTTTATTCCGCCAAAGTGCATTTATCGAGAAAGTACCGCGCCGCTCGTACGACTCGTCCACCACATCGTCGTGTACCAGCGTGGCCGAGTGAAGCAGCTCAACCGAGCAGGCCGCCAGCTGCGAAAACTCATTGGATTCGCCGTGTAATTTTGCCGACAAAAACACGAACATCGGGCGGATTTGCTTGCCTTTGGTGCGGTATAAATAGTTGAGTACGGTGCCTAAAAGGGGAACATCGCTTTGCAATGATTTTTTGAAGTATGGTTCAAAATTTTTTAGTTCCTGCTCGATGGGTAATCTAATTTTCTTTAAAGTTTTCATTCAGCCTAAACCCCTTTATTTTGCAATTAAATAACGAACATAGAATAATTTGGTTGAATATTTGCCGGGAAAATGAAAAAAAATTTCGGCCCTTTATTAAAAATGAAGTTAAATAACAAAACCGCATAGTATTATCCTTAAATATTTATATATTTGTATTGTTGAAATTTTAATTAAAAATGGTAGAAATCAGTGAGTTAGACATAAATCGACTGGAAACGGCAGCAAACATGCTCAAAGCCATTGCGCACCCAATGCGCATTGCCATTTTAAAACGTCTTGAAGGAGGTAAAAAACTGACCGTTACCCAGATACACGAGCTGCTCGGAATTGAACAGTCAACCACCTCTCATCATCTCGGCATTCTCAGGGATAAAGGTGTTTTGTGTTCAAAACGGGAAGGTAAAAACACCTACTACTATCTGAAATTTGAAATTTTAAGCCAGATTGTCGATTGCCTGGAAAGCTGTACCTGTGAATAATCAGTTGACAGTTACAGTTGGCAGTCGCAGTAAATCAGCTCTCGATTTTCCGAATCATTTTTTTTCTTTACCATTTTTTCTTCCCGTTTTTAATTTGGTGTAAACTTCGCGCCGTACCCTGCCAGCAAGGTTTTCATTATGTTCCTGCATAAATTTTCCAACAGCTTTTTTATCGTGTTTCGACAATTCGCGCAACGCCCACGAAAGCGCTTTTACAATCACATCTTCGCGGTTATGATTTTACACATTTAATCTTTCTAAAATTTGTTTATTTTATTTTTCAATTTAACTTTGTTTTAAATTCATAAAAAGAAGAATTGAAACGAAAGGTTAAAGGTGTAAAGGAAAAATTTGATCCAATATAATAAGGATTGTATAAAAAACCAGGGTGCCAATTCCACTCGATACCCTGGTTAATTTAATGTGTCATTTAAATGTTAATTAAATGTATGACAAAGGTATTGAATTTTGGGCAAAAGAAGAAAGGTTTTACGTAGAGAAAAGTGATTGTTTGAAGGAAACATCCCCTTTTGAATTTTACTTTGGAGAATTACAAAATGGGGAAAGAAAATGTATCTGCACAAATCAAGACTTAGTTGATTTTAATAACTTTTGTGAAATCTGTAATGGGATAAAGTACTGAACAATAAAAGTTTTTAGTATATTGCAACTTACAAAAATATAAGTCATGCTAAATACACTACTAAAAATCGGCGAATGGCAAAGTGAGGGGAAAAGTAGATGATTATCTAGAGATTATTTATTTGTAAGGAATAAAATATGCAGTTCCGCAGATCAAACATTTTAAGGTGATAAAACTATGATAACCGAAATTGAATTTAATAGAACTGGACATACACTTTTAAACAATGGGATAATAGGGGTTTATAAATATCTCATGAATGCACAAAATGAAAATTTTTTCGATTTTCCATTTGATTTTGAACTTACAGAGAATAAATTGACGATCACATCTGATAAACTTCCACAGTTATTAGATGATATTTACTACTGGATGGGAAAAGAAGTGTATGATACTTATACAATTAAACAGCAGGAAAATGCTGAAAAATTTAAGGAATGTAATATCTATTTTAATCGTATAGAAAATAAATTTTTTCCATTTCCTAAAATGAATACATATGGATTAACTCATTTGTTAACCAACAATGCTCAAGGTGTAACAAGGCATGAAAAAGGATGGACAAATGCTAAAAAGTTGGAAAAAACCAATCCAGAAGAACTTGAAAGATTTGTAAAATTTTTTGAGAGTTCTGGATTAAAAATGCTGAGTAAATTTTATTATGAACCTTATACAAAGATTACAAGGATTCCAAAATTAAAGGAAATTTTTTTAAAAGAAGGTAATAAAAAATGTTACCTTACAGGAGAGTCTTATAATGAACTTGTAGATGTCACAAATATCTCTCCTTTTTTTTCCGGTTTGTTTAATTTCAACTCCTATTTGTCAGCGGGCGATAAAAAAATAAGTTGGAAAGCCAGATACCTTAGTATGTTTTCCCCGGTAAATGCTTACTATCATTACTCCAATAAACTGCGTGAAACAATACATATCTATTTAGTTTCTTCCGACAACCTAAAAAATCTTAATGAATTAATCAATAAACTAGAAATTAATGAATCAACACCTGTATTAAGGAAAAAGGAATTTGTATCGAACATTAAATTCGCTGAAGAAATTGAGAAAGATTCATATACAGAGCAATTTGAAGTTGCATTTGCACTAATATTTTCCATGTATAAGAAAGCGATATTAAAATATGGGAATATTTCTGAAAATCAATTTGCAGACGATGAATTATTTGGTGAAGTAATAACAAAAATTCCACCACTTGCGATAGAATCTTTTAAAGCGGAAAGCTTTGCTTCTACGATGAGACCAAATACTTACGAAAATCTTAACAGGCTCACACCTCTGTTTAAATTATTTCATGATGCCGAAAAAAACGGAATTGTTTTCGGTCGCTTTTTACCAAGTCTGAAGCTCTTAAAACCAAGTGAGAGAGCGGCAAATAATAAATTTCGACTTGAACGGATTTTACGCAATCAAATAAACAGGGAAATTCTGGAACTTAAAAGTATTCTACCATCAATTGAAGACTTGTTTTTCAGATGTTATAATTACCTCTGCATTAATGAACCAATAGGATTTAAAGACTTTAAACAACTTTTTCTTTTTACTCAATTATATGAATTAAAAATTAAAACTATGGAAGAATCACTTCAGAACGCGGCCATCACGCTTGGTAAGCAAATCGGTGTTAAAATGCGACATCAGGATGCTTCTCAAAGTGAAGCGGCAAATGCAAAAAGAGGACGTGGGGATTTGATTACCCTGCGCAAAGCCAGAACTCAAAAACAGTTTTTGGATGAACTAATTCGTATTGATTTTAAATATGGCCTGTCTGTTAACGAAGAATTAGCCAGTAAAATCAATGAACAAAATTATTATAGCATAAAACAATTCCTAATAATAGGAGCATTAAATATTTTAAATCCGGCCATTCAGCCAATTAAAAAAAACGAAAAAACAGTATAATCATGGAATTAAAACCAAACAGTATTACAATTACTTACTTAAGTAAGGTATCTTTTGCTTCTTTGAATGGAGCAGATAAGGAAGTGGATAACATCAATCCCATTAAAAAAGTGACTTTAGCCAATGAAGAACAACTTCCTTATGTTTCTTCTCAGGCAATAAGAAGAGCAATTCGTAACCAACTTGAATCTTTGGGATGGAGTATTTCCAATATTCAGGAGGCAAGTGCAAAAAAAGGAGCCCCAAAAACGATGATGAATCCTGTTGAATTCATTGATGATGATTTATTTGGTTATATGGATGCTTCGCCAGGGAAAGATGGTGAGAAAGGAAAATCCACCATCCGAATTTCTCCGGTTCGGGTTGAAAGTTTGCTGGGACTTTCTTCATATAAAGGCGATTTAGATTATGCCACGAACTTTATGGGAAAGGGACATCAAACAGCTTCCGGTGTAGATATTCAACCTAATATTTTTGAAACTGAAATTCATTCCGGTTTTTATAAAGGAACCATTTTAATTGAATTAGACCGAATTGGCAGCGGACAGGGATTTGAAGAAGATGGCGAACTCTCTTCACAAGAAAAAAAGAAAAGAGTTTTAGGATTTTTAGATGCATTTCAAAATTTGTGGTCTAGTGGAAGACAAACACGATTTTTGGCAGATATTTCTCCAAAATTTGTGGCTGCAGCTTACATGAAAGCGAAAAATCCGATTTTTCTTGAAGCAGTACAAGTGGTTGACGATAATAAAATTAATATAGCAGAACTTAATCAGGTGGCATCGGACTACGATCGATTTGTAGTAGATTATGTTTTAGCCGGACAATCTGCTATTTTCCAAAATAGCGATGAAATGCGCTCATTAAGGGAAGGATTTGATAGATTAAGAAATTGGGTAGATGAACATTACAAAGATTAAAAGATGCAATGTTTAATAATTGAATTAGCATGTCAAAGTTGTTCTTTTCGCAATCCGGAATTTCAAAATTTCCATAAAACTTATGAGCTGCCTCCGCCAACTACATTAATTGGTTTGGCTGGAGCAGCTTTAGGTTTGAGTCCAAAAGAAAGTCAGGATTTTTTTGAATCGGAATTCGAATTTGGAATAAGCGGTTATACTCGAGGCAAAACAAATGATTTGTGGAAATATCAAAAATTAAAAGGTAAAGCATTTATTTCTGATATATTAACCCGTGAAATACTTTTTAATGGTTTTTTCGTTCTGGCTTTTGTCTCTGAAAATCAGTATAAAATTGAAAAGTTACATCAGGCTTTTAAAAAACCGGTTTTCGCCTTAACATTAGGTAATTCAGATTCATTGGTGAAAGTGATACAAGTTTCTGTTATCACAGATTTCATAGAATGTAATGAACTAAAAAACTGCCTGGTAGAAGGGAATGTGATGAACGAAGTATTGGACCAACCCAATGGATTGGAATTTTCATTAAAAGATGGAGTAGATCCATTAAGCTATGAAATTCCTGTAGCTTTTGAATACGATTCAGATTACGGAGTGCGAAAAGTTGTCAGGCGGAAAGAATTTTCATTTATCGGTTCCGGAGTACATATTAAAGGATTATCAAAGCGAGGAGTGATATACAAAGAAATACAAATTCCATTATTCTCACTTTAATCATGCTCGATAATATTTTGGCAAAATACAAAAAGGATAAAAACTCCGGTAAAGTTGAATCTGAAACACTTGTTGAACATACTGAAAATGTTTTGCAGGCTTTATTCCAACTGCAGGAGCGATATCCAGAACTTCCTGATACTTTTTGGGAGGCATCTTATTTCATGTGTTTATTTCATGATTCTGGGAAAATTTCTGATAATTTTCAGCGGATGCTTAGTGGACATAAAGATGAGAATGTGAGGCATGAATTATTATCAGGGGCTTTTTGCCTCTATTTTCAAAAGTCTTTTCTGCAGCAAAATTCGCATTTTGCTGCAGCTATTTATTCCCATCATAAACCTTTAAACAATGAACTTTTTGACAACCATCAATTTAAAAAGCTTGAGTTGAAATATGAGCTTATTAAAGAATGGTTTGAATATGTAATGTTCAGGCTAAAAGAAAAGGATACCTTACAAATACAAATTAAAGAAGATACATTAAAAAAACTTTCAGTTTATAATCCAGATGATTATAAATCGAGAGTCTTTCAGCCTTTTTATGATTTAAATAAGCAAATATGGGATGAAAAATCTCGCCTCGAATACATCAATGCAAAAGCAGTACTAAATATCTCAGATTGGTCAGCATCAGGTCATTTCAATTTATCAGAATCGTTTCTTTTTAATGAAACTACTCTCCTTAATGCTTTGCAAGAGAAATTAAAAAACGAAGGGAAAAAGATTGAAAAACTCTCGTTTAGAAAATTTCAGCTTGAAAGCAAAAAAGATACAAACGTTTTAGCTATAGCACCAACGGGAAGTGGGAAGACTGAAGCAAGTTTGATTTGGGTATCGCAAAAGAATGAATATGATAAAATTATTTATTGCCTTCCAACTCGGGTTACCTCTAATGCAATTTATAATCGGTTAGTAGGCTATTTTGGAAATCAAAATTGTTCTGTGGTTCATTCTTCTGCTCTTTTATACCAAAAGGAAATTGACAGTAATTACGATTCAAGAATTTATCTTAGAGATAGAACATTTTTCAGTAATATTACTGTGTGTACTATTGATCAGTTGCTGACACAAGGTTTTAATTTAGGCTTTTGGGAGGTTAAAAGCTTCCATTGCAAAAATGCCAGAATAATTATTGATGAGATACATTTGTATTCGCCTTATACGCTGGCATTAATTCTTCAAACCATAAAATTCTTGAGTGAAAAACTAAATGCCCGTTTTTTCATCATGTCGGCAACAATGCCGTCGAAGTTAAGGAATTTGTTGGACGAAGCACTTGGCGGGGAAAGCAATTATTCTTTGATTCAGGATGCTGAGTTATTGCAATCAAGTCGAAACCTTTTTGAGATACGTAAAATTACCATTCAGGAAAATATTCATGAAATTAAAAGTGTGTTAAATAGTTATTCAAAAATATTGATTGTAGTAAACACGGTGGATCAGGCTATTGAACTTTATCAACAACTGAAGCCAATAGCAGAGAAAATAAATAAGAATTGTATTTGCTTTCATTCGAGATTTATTCAGAAAGACCGTCAGAATATTGAAAATCAAATTTCATATATAGAAGATAAGGGAGAATCAGTTTTATTAATAGCGACACAAGTCGTTGAAGTTTCTTTGGATATTGATTTTGATATTCTTTTTACAGAAAATGCCCCTATTGATGCAATTGTTCAAAGAGCAGGAAGAATCAACCGAAAAAGAAATGCTAAAAAAGATAGCAAAGTTGTTGTGCATCAGCACTCTAAGGTCTCAGAAGAATATGTTTATACAGAGACAGATATTTTGGATAAAACATTTGAAGTTTTATTAAATTATCATAATTCGAAAATAATTGAAGGTGAATTTCTAACCCTTGTGGATAAAGTTTACGAAGATATCGATGTCACCCAAAAATTATCATTTAAGGATGGCTGGAAGGCTTATTACAACGTTCAATCCACTTATCATTTTTTAGGTGACTGCCCCTCAAATAGTGAGGAAGCGATGACAAGAGATGGATTAGATACAGTTAGTGTAATTCCATCTCAGTTTTATGAAGAAATTCAAACAGAAAAATTACAAAAGCATGAAAAGGTAAAATTTGAATTGTCGATTAACAGAAAACGTTATATGGCAGCTAAAGCGTCTTCCGATTCTGATGGATTTAGGTATGTTAACTATACATATTTTGATGATGTTGGGTTAGTATTTAATAATCAGAATGGTAATAATTCTACAATGGTTATATAAATGAATATTTCATCGATGATTATTATAACACCACCACCGGCTTCCTCCGCACCCTGCAAAAAGACGAGGCGGTGTTTATGTTATAATATTTTGGAAAACCCGGATGAGAAAATGAAAGAGATGCAATTAAAAAGAGGAATTATTATTTCAGCCTTTCAGGCTGATTACCGGATGATGGTCGGTAATGTAAGGGGATCGGTGCCGGGCGGGGAGTTTCGGGCTTTCAGCCCGGTTATGGTATGGGCGCTGCCCATAGTTCTGCTGTCAAAGGCTTTCAGCCTTTTGGGTTACAGTGCGGTGTATCTGGTCCGGGCGCTGTTAATCTCCCCTCAGGCTGAAAGCCTGCCATATCACAACTTGGGGCACCGTCCCAAGCCAAACATCAGGCGTGAGCCTGACAAAAACAAACTGCTATGATGAATATTACGC
>NZ_JBSQIC010000006.1:0-83476 GCF_055108615.1 Tangfeifania sp.
CAAAGGGGCAATACGTAAAATGCGTGATGTAGGGGTAGATGTTCTTCCGGTGGAAGACAATGAGGAAAAATTTTTGGGCTACGTGTGGCTCGAAGATATGCTGAAGCTCGAAAAAGAGAAAGCCAAAACTGTGGAGAGCGCCTTACATACAGAAGTTCCAAGTGTTTACAAACACTACACAGTTGAAGAAATGTTGCCGCTGATTACCGGTCACCATCATCCGTTGGCGGTTATTGACGAAGAAGATGGCAGATTACTTGGATTAGTCACACAAACTTCGTTAATTATAGAGTCAACCCGCTTTAATGACAAAGAGATGAATAAATTAATTGGAGAAGCAAACGAATTATAATATGGAAAAGATATTACCAATAGGAGAATATATCGAAAAAGGGATTAATTCACTTGAACAGAATTTATCCTTTCTCTGGAGTGCCATCGACGATGGTATTTCCTGGCTGGTGGAAAACATGAATGATTTGTTTCTTGCGATACCAGTTGTTGTCATTCTTGTACTAATTGCCTTAATTGCATACTATGTGAAAGCCGGCAACAAAATGTTTACCAAATCGGGGCTGAAAAAAGCGTACGGCCTTACAATTTTTGTCATTCTCGGGTTATTGCTGATATACGCAATGGGCTATTGGGAAGAAGCCATTCAAACCACCACACTGGTACTTGTTTCCACCATTATTGCACTAATACTCGGTATTCCGTTTGGAATTTGGTCGGCTAAAAGCAATACGGCTGATACCATAATACGTCCCATTCTCGACTTCATGCAAACTATGCCCGCCTTTGTTTACCTGATTCCGGCTATTTTCTTTTTCAGTGTGGGGAATACTCCTGGTGTTATTGCAACGGTAATTTTTTCATTGCCGCCATCAGTGAGGTTAACCAACCTCGGAATCAGAAATGTTCCGGGCGATGTAATTGAAGCCGGAAGGGCATTCGGGGCCAACGAAAACCAGATTCTGTTTAAAATTCAGTTACCATTGGCTATGCCTACAATTCTTGCAGGTATCAACCAGGTAATTTTACTTGCACTTTCTATGGTAGTAATTGCTTCCATGGTAGGCGCGAGAGGTCTGGGAAGTATTGTTTACCAAGGAATTCAGCAAAATGATATTGCAAAAGGATTTGAATCCGGTTTGGGAATTGTGGTTTTAGCAATGATCCTCGACAGGATTACACAATCCATAGGAAGTAAAAAATAAGTAGTAACCTTAAAAAACGAATAATTATGATGAAATTCAAAAAATTGCTGAGCTTATTAGTAGTGGCAGGACTTGTTTTTGCCATTAGCTCATGCGGTGGCGGATCAGGTTCAAAAGAAGAATCGAAAAAAGAAGTAACAATATTATACCCGAACTGGGGAGAAGGAATTGCTTTCACCCATTTGGCAAAAGTTGCCCTCGAAAACAACGGGTATAATGTTGAAATTATTAACCTCGAACCGGGATTAATATACGGCGAGCTGTCAAAAGAAGACTCAAAAGGTGATGTATTCATGGATGCATGGTTGCCACATACTCATGCCCCTTACTGGGAAGATTATGGCGACAAACTTGTAAAACTCGGGGAATCATTCAGTGGCGGAACTACCGGATTGGTTGTACCTTCTTATGTTGACATCAATTCGATTACCGAATTAAATGATCATGTTGACAAATTTGATGGTGAAATAATTGGTATTGGCAGCGGTGCCGGAATCCACGCCAATACACTAAAAGCCATCGAAGAATATGATCTCGATTTTGAACAGATTACATCCAGTGGCCCGGCAATGGTAGCCAGCCTTGAAAAAGCGGTGAACAACAACGAATGGATCGTGATCACCGGTTGGAAACCCCATTTCATGTGGGCAAACTTTGATATTAAATACCTTGACGATCCAAAAGATGTTTACCCAAAAGATGTTTGTGCCATAGTTTCAAGGTCCGGCTTTGAAGAAGATATGCCGGAAGCGGCACAATTCTTCAAAAACTTCAACCTGCGCGAAGAGCAGCTTTACAGCCTGATGGGCGCCATTGACATGGAAGGCGAAGAAGCCGGAGCAACAAGATGGTACGAAGCCAACAAAGACATGGTTGACGGCTGGTTTGAATAACAAGACAGAAAGATAGTATCAGATTATCACTAGTTTGAATTAAAAAACCCGGGAGCTTTTTTCTTCCGGGTTTTTTATGTGCAAAAATTCATTGCTTTTTTAATTTTTGAGATCCCAGGAAAGGTTATTATTGTTTCGACTTAAAATACCGCCGCAGCAAAACCTTTTTCAAATCGCGTACAATTACCTGGTGGGCAATAATATCGATGTGTGAATAGTGAGGAAGTTCCATAAAACACATTTCAAAATTGAATGGTCAATGTACGATAAAACATCCAAAACCTGAAGTACGGATAAAAATAATCTCAGCAATTACTGTAAAAATTCAATATAATTTTTCCAAAAGAAATTTATTACTTTAGCTGCTGATAATAACTTTTAAAATCAAAATCCATGAAAAATTTATTTACTGCCATCATCCTGATTTTTATTTCAACACATGCAATTGCCCAAATGGCCCCTGCACCTGAAGAATTCAGCAATCCTACCATAAGTGTAGGCGTGGTTGTTTCCGATCTCGATGAATCGCTTGATTTTTATACCAATGTAATTGGAATGACCCAAACCGGGGCATTTGGTGTTGATGGCGAAAATGCCAAAAAGCTTGGGCTGTCGGACGGACGATCGCTCAATGTTAAAATACTGAAGCTCGAAGACAGCCAACAGGCCAGCGAGTGGAAACTGATGAGCTTTGGAAAAAAAGCCAATCACCCGGATCAAAAATATATTCACGACGATACAGGGATGCAGTACATTACCCTTTTCGTGAATAATATTGCCCCGTTTATTGAAAGAATGAATAGTCATAACATCAAAATATTGAGCAAAGAACCTTCCGTTCTCGAGGATGGCCGAAAATACATTCTTGTTCAGGATCCGGATGGTACTTTCATCGAAATTATAGGTTCGATTTAAGTATTTCAGCAAACCAATTTAACGCCACCAGCTTTAAATTCCGTGTTAACCAAATACATTCCCAATTGTTATTATAATGGGCGAAATGCATATTTTGAGCGGATAAATCTTGCTAATCCCGAATAAAATATAAATTTGTTTGAAACGTTATTACAGTTAGTTTTTATATGAATAAAAATAAATCACATTACCGCAGTTTAACCCTGGAAGAAGAAATTTTCAACAGCATCACCCACGGAATTGGGGCTTTGCTTAGCATCGCCGGCCTAGTAATTTTAACCGTTTATGCTGTTAACAAAGGAAACACCTGGCATGTGGTTAGTTTCTCCATTTTCGGGGCTTCGCTGTTTTTACTCTACCTCTCCTCCACGTTATACCACAGTTTTACAAAAGCCAAAATTAAAAACCTCTTTGCCCGGTTCGACCATTCCGCGATATTTTTGCTCATTGCCGGAACCTACACCCCATTTGTGTTGACCACCATACGCGGCCCGCTCGGGTGGACACTTTTTGGCATTGTTTGGGGACTGGCAGTGATTGGAATTGTCATTCGCTCCATCTACCTCACCCGTTTTCGTAAACTTATGGTTGGTGTGTATGTTGCCATGGGCTGGATGTTTCTGGTGGCAATTGTGCCCATGATAAATAATTTGCCTGCTTCGAGCATTACCTTTTTATTTATCGGAGCCGGCTGCTATTCACTGGGTGTAATTTTTTATGCCTGGCGCAACCTGAAATACGGACACGGAATCTGGCACCTGTTTGTGCTGGGCGGTAGTATTTCCCATTTCTTTTCAGTGCTTTACATCCTCAATTAAATAATTCATTCAACCTGAAAAATACTGCTTCCAAAAAAGTTGAGGTGCAAACTGCAAAAAAGTATCCCTGCAAATTGCTGTCATTTAATTTAATTATTTCATTTTTGTATTGTTTCCAAAAAACAGTAAAAATGAAGTTTAAATTTTTATTGATAATTGCCCTGTTTTGGGCATCTGTATTCAACACCAGCGGACAACAAAAATATGCCCTTGTTATTCATGGGGGAGCTGGTGTAATGTCAAAATCAGCCATGAGCCCGGAGCGGCAGGCTGAATACAAAGCCACCCTGAACGAAGCTCTCCAGCTCGGGGAAAAACGATTGAAAGAAGGCGCTGAAGCCCCCGATGTTGTTGTAGAGGTCATCCAGGTTCTCGAAAACTCGCCGCTGTTTAATGCCGGCAAAGGGGCCGTTTTTACCAGCGAGGGCAAAAACGAGCTGGACGCTTCCATTATGGAAGGCAAAACACTGAATGCAGGAGCCGTTGCCGGAGTGCGCGATATTAAAAATCCGATTAAGGCAGCACGCGAAGTAATGGAGCATTCAGAACATGTTTTTCTGAGTGGTGAGGGAGCTTCGCAATTCGCAAAAGAAAGAGGGCTTGAAATTGTGAAGAACAAATACTTTTATACTGAATCGCGCTACCAATCGTTAAAACGACTGCAAAAAAGGGAACGGGAACGCACCGAAAAAGACAACACCGGCACAGTTGGTTGTGCCGTCCTCGACACCTACGGGAATCTTTGTGCAGGGACATCAACCGGCGGAATGACCAACAAAAAGTATGGCCGCATTGGCGATTCGCCTGTTATCGGGGCCGGCACTTATGCCAACAATAAAACATGCGCTGTTTCGTGCACTGGTCACGGCGAATATTATATCAGGCTTGGGTTTGCCCGCGACATTTCGGCGCTCATGGAATACAAAAACCTGAGTGTAGCAGAAGCCTGCCGCGAAGAAATCAGGAAGCTCAGCGAAATGAACGGAACGGGAGGTGTCATCGGACTCGATGCCAACGGAAACATTGCCATGGATTTCAACACCAGCGGAATGTTTCGCGGCTTTGTGAAATCAACCGGTGAAAAAGAAATCGCCATCTTCAAAAACAAATAAGAACATCAGACAAGAACTATGAATTTTCTTTATCCAACATTTCTTTTCGCACTTTTCGCAGTAATTATACCTGTTATTATACACCTGTTCAGTTTCAGGCGTTATAAAACAGTTTATTTCAGCCATGTTGGATTTCTGAAAAACATAAAAAAAGAATCGAAAAGAGAATCGCGCCTCAAGCAAATCCTCATGCTTATTGCACGAATTCTCACCATTGTTTTTTTGGTTTTTGCTTTTGCACAACCTTACATTCCTGTAGGAAACGAAACCCGGCAAACGTCAAACAATATTGTGGGAGTTTACGTCGATAACTCGTTCAGCATGAACGCCCTGTCGGAACAAGGCCAACTACTGGAACGCACCCGCAACAAGGCCGCCGAAATCGCACAGGCCTATCCTCCTGGTACAAAATTCAGGCTGTTTACCAACGACCTTGAACCGCGCCACCAAAACCTGCTTAACAAGGAACAGTTTATCCGCCAGGTGGCCGACATCAGTCCCTCCCCCGGGGTAATCCCGCTTTCGTTAATCTATAACAGGCTGAATATTGAAACCCGGAACAACGAGGAAGGTGCTCAAAATACGCTCTATTTCATTTCCGATTTTCAGCGCAGCATAACTGATCCTGAAAATTTTGAAGATGAATCTACTTTCAGCTACTTTCTTCCGATGACCCCCAACCAGGTGAACAACCTTTTTATCGATTCATGCTGGGTGGAAGTGCCTGCCCACGGTTTAAAACAGGAAGAGAATATTTACGTAAAAATTAAAAACAGTTCGAACGAAGATTACCAAAATCTTCCGTTAAACCTCTACCTCAACGATTCGTTAAAATCAATTACCAATTTTTCGGTAAATGCCCAAAATGAAATTACGGCCAGCCTGAAATACACCAACGTTACAGGAGGCATTCAGTTGGGCAGAGTTGAAATAACCGATTACCCGTTTACACACGACAACACATGGTACCTCAGCTATTACGTGGAGCCAAAACTCAAGGCACTGGCCATTTTCAATAATAGTCAGGAATCGCAGGAAGGATTGGGTTACATCGCGGCACTTTTTGAAAACGACGACTATGTTGAACTTGACCAGATGAACATGCGAAGCCTGCAAATCAGCCGGCTGGCAGAGTACAATACCATTTTTCTGGTAAATCCCGAAAGCTTTTCCTCCGGCTTTTTAAACCAACTCGCTGCTGCCACCGAGAATGGGTCGTCTGTGGTACTATTCCCGCACAAAGGTGAAAATCCTTCGTTCAACAATACATTTTTATCACGGTTTGGGGCGGCAACTGTTAACGGCACCGATACCTCCCGTCAGGAAATTTCGGGCATCGATTTCGAAAACCGGTTTTTCAGGGATGTTTTCAGGGAAAGAGAAGACAACGCGCTGCTGCCGGAAATAAACGGGCATTTAAAATTTCAGGAAAACACACGTACTGCCGAAACAAATTTACTGTGGTTCCAAAATGGCGACAAAGCCTTGTCGGTTATGCCATACGGGAAAGGAAAAGTGTGGACTTTTGCTTTTCCGCTGAACAAAGAGAATGAATCGTTTGCCCGCGATATTTTGTTTGTGCCATCGCTTTACAATATTGTGCTGAACAGTTTACCCGATCAGCAAATTTCGCAAACGCTGGGCACAGACAATACTTATCTGCTGCCTGCACGGAGTAATGTCGGCCTGGAAGAATCGCCCGAAATTGAAAACCGTGAAACCGGCGACCGGTTTATTCCCGGCGTTAACATTACCGAACAAGGCACCCGCCTCGATTTGGGAGGCCAGATTAAAACCGCTGGCCACTACCTGGTAAAAAATAACGACGAAACCATTGCGGCACTCGCTTTCAATTACGACCGCCAGGAATCGGACTTCCGTTTTTTTGAGACGGAAGAATTAAAAAACAGGCTGGAAGCAACCAATCTCGAAAATGCTTCGGTAATTGAAAATGTAACGGAAAATTTCTCGGAAATTTACAATGAACTAAGCAAAGGAAAACAGCTTTGGAAATGGTGCATTTTATTTGCCTTGTTTTTCATTTTAAGCGAAGTTTTAATCGCCCGTTTCTGGAAAAGTTAGCTTTGAAAACCGAAATTAATTTCTGTGCTTTTAAACACTACCGGGAATTTTGAAAATCTCCCTGGAAGTTGTAAATCTGCAACCAAATTTTAAAAAATCTATCATGTCTAAATTATCATCAAAAGATTACATAGCCAAAGAGGAAAAATTTGGTGCCCACAACTACCACCCCCTACCTGTGGTGTTATCGAGGGGTGAAGGCATTTTTGTATGGGATGTGGAAGGGAAACGCTATTTCGATTTCCTTTCGGCCTACTCTGCTGTAAACCAAGGACACAGCCATCCGAAAATTATCGAAGCCCTTACCCAACAAGCTTCGACACTTGCGCTCACTTCCCGCGCATTTTACAACGATGTGCTGGGCGATTGGGAAGAATACATGACCAAATTATTTGGTTACGACCGCATGTTACCCATGAACTCAGGAGCCGAAGCGGATGAAACAGCCCTCAAACTGGTGCGCAAGTGGGCATACAAAGTAAAAGGAATTCCGAAAAACGAAGCCAAAATTGTGGTTTGCGACGGTAATTTCCACGGGCGTACCATCACCATTGTTTCCATGTCGTCCGATCCGGATGCCTACAGCCATTATGGGCCGTACACGCCAGGGTTTGTAAACATTCCTTACAACGATGCGGAACGGCTGGAGGAAGAGTTGAAAGATCCCAATGTGGCAGGTTTTCTGGTGGAACCCATTCAGGCCGAAGCAGGCGTTTATGTGCCTGAAGACGGGTATTTGAAAAAAGCTTCGGAACTGTGTGAAAAATACAATGTTTTGTTTGTTGCCGATGAAATTCAGACTGGCCTGGCACGCACCGGCAAGATGCTGGCCTGCGACCACGAAAATGTGCGTCCCGACATCCTCGTTTTGGGGAAAGCACTCTCAGGTGGCGTTTACCCGGTTTCATGCGTTCTTGCCGACGACGAAGTTATGCTCACCATTAAACCGGGCGAACACGGCAGTACCTATGGCGGAAACCCGATTGCCGGGAAAGTAGCCATGACGGCGCTCGACGTTATCCGGGAAGAAAAGCTGGCTGAAAATGCAGCACGGCTTGGCGAAATTTTCAGGAATGAAATGAAATCCATAAAATCGGAAATGATTGAAACGGTAAGAGGAAAAGGATTGCTGAATGCCGTTGCCATCAAGCCGGTCCATGGAAAATCGGCGTGGGATATTTGCCTGGCCTTAAAAGAAAATGGCCTGATTGCCAAACCTACCCACGAGAATATTATCCGGTTCACTCCCCCACTGGTAATTACCGAAGAGCAAATGATGGAAGCCATCCGCATTATCAAAACAACATTCAAAGAGATGGGAATTTAATCTCAGGTGAACTGATTGCCATTTCCGATTTCTTCCATTTTTCAATTGATACATTACTCCGGATTGATCTTTCTTCGCTCAGGGAAAGCCAGTTGCAAACCATTGAAAACGGAAATGACATTTTTGTGAAAGGCAACGAAATGAGGGTGCTTGCCACAACCGTTACCCCACAGAATGAAGATAACGTGGAGCTGGTTTCCATAAAGGCAAAAGCCGGTTACACCACCGGGTATTTCGATCCGGAATTCATTGCCGGGTTTCCGGCTTTTCAACTGCCGTTTTTGTCCAAAAACAAAAAGTACAGAACATTTCAGATTTCAGGAGATTCAATATTGCCCATAAAAGAGAAATTATAACGGCTCGCCATGGAGTGCCTGGTCCAGTTGTTTTTTGCATGTAGCACAAAACCGGGCATTTTTTTCATCCACTTCTTCAATGTAGGTGCTCGAACGCATAACACAAACGGGAGAGGTGCAGTGCGTTAAACCAAACGTGTGCCCCAGCTCGTGAATAATCTCTTTACAAAATCGTTCAAAAAGCAGGTTTTCATCGTTTTTCAATCCGTAAAGTTCATTTTCCAGGCGATACAGCGACACAATTCCCACATTTCCTTTGTAAACAGCCTGCCCGATAACAAACGTAAGAATTGGGATAAACAGATCGACCTGGAAAAGCCCGATGGTTTTTGAGCCGTTGTTGCCATATTTTTCATGAATAAATTTTATGAGCCCGTTGGCATTGTACTGGCGGCGAATGGGATCATAAAAGCTGGTCAGCACACCGTAATTAATATCGAAACCTACAGGTACCCCAAATTCTGATTTAACAGCAGCAGCAACTTTCTCCAAAAAATCGCTCCCAAACTGCCCGAATGAAATGAATAATATACGCTGTTTACTCAAAAAAATAATTCTTTACGGATAATGAAAATCAATTATTGTAACTCTTCCGGTAATTTTCGTTCAGAGAAACCTACTTGTTCCCGTCCGGATTTTTCAGGTCGTATTTTTTAATTTTATTGTACAATGTAACGCGGTCAACTTTCAGCACTTTGGCCGACCGGCTTATGTTCCAGTCAAATTTATTGAGCGTTTGCAAAATGTGTTTCCTTTCCAGTTCCGAAAGGCTTTCGGAAGAATCAACCGGCGCATTCGCTTTCATGGGCAGGTCTTTGATCCTGATTTCTTTTCCGTTACCAACCACAATGGCGCGTTCAATCATATTTTCCAGCTCGCGCACATTTCCCGGAAAGTCGTACTGTTCCAGCCGTTTCATGGCAGCAGGTTCAATGGAAATGAGATCGCGGCTCATGTTGGTACAGTATTTTTTAATGAAATAGTTTACCAGCAGCGAAATGTCACCGGGCCGTTCGCGCAATGGAGGAATGTTAATATTGACCACATTCAGGCGATAGTAGAGGTCTTCCCTGAAAGTCCCCTGCTCCACCATCTTTTTCAAATCCCTGTTGGTGGCACAAATTACCCTGAAGTCAGACTTGATTTCCTTATTACCGCCAACGCGCACAAATTTTTTGGTTTCGAGAACCCGCAGCAGTTCGATCTGCATTTTCCCTGAAATGGTGGCTATTTCGTCCAGGAAAATTGTTCCGCCGTCAGCAATTTCAAAGCGTCCTTTGCGGTTGAACATGGCACCGGTGAACGCCCCTTTTTCGTGTCCAAACAGTTCGCTTTCAAGCAAATCTTCTGATAATGCACCGCAATGCACCGTCACCAGCGGGAAAAACTTACGCGACGAATTGGAGTGAATGGCCCTGGCAATTAGTTCTTTCCCGGTTCCGCTTTCGCCGGTAATAATCACCGATGAGTTGGACTGGGAAACATTCTCCACCTCTTTTAGCACCTGCATCATTGGCTGGCTGTTGCCCACAATATCCTCGATGTTTTCCAGGTTCGTTTCCTTATTTTTGAAATTTTCAGCCTCGGCCTTTTGCTCAATTTGTGTGGCTGCATTCCGGATTAAATGAGACAGGTCGTCCGGGTCGAAGGGTTTTGTAATATAATCGTAGGCTCCGTCCTTCAACGCCTGAACAGCTGTTTCAACCGATGCAAAAGCAGTCATAATAATTACAATGGCTTCGGGGCTCAGTGTTTTAATGCGCCGGTGCATTTCCAGCCCGTCCATGCCGGGCATTTTAATATCGGCCAAAATAATGTCAAAGTTTTCCGATTCGAGCATGGTAAGTGCTTCCTTTGCATTTTCGGCACACTTCACATTAAAACCATCTTCAATAAACCAATTGTAGAGTGAATCTCTGACCGATTCCTCGTCATCAACAATTAAAAGTGAAATTGCGTTTGTCATTATTCAATTTTTAATTTTTTTGCCAGCGGTAAAATTACCGACATCGTTGTTCCTTTTCCCTGTTCCGACTCAACATCCACTTTTCCTTTGTGGCTTTGCACAATTCCGTGAACGATGGCCAGGCCGAGGCCAATTCCGCTCGATTGCCTTTTGGCCGAGAAAAATGGCTGGAAAATGTGTGAAATATCCTCGGGCGAGATTCCCACCCCATTATCAACAATATCAACTTTAAGGTGCTCCTCGTCGGGGTTGCTCGTTTTTATAAGTATTTCCCCGTTTTCGTCCACTGCTTCCGAGGCGTTTACAAGCAGGGCCAGGTAAATCTGCTTCATCTGGTTTTCGTTGCAGTAAACCAAATCATTTCCGGCAGCCAGTTCCGTGTAAAAGTTGATATTTTTCATTTTCATCTGGTGTTCAATCAACTCATAGGTTTCCTTCAAAATATTGTGCATGTGGTTATTTGAAAAATCCTCCTGGTCTTTCCGCGAGAAATCCATCAAACCTTTCACAATTTCGCCACATCTTTTTGTTTCGGCCTCAACAACCTTTAAATGCTTAAGCAACGAACCGGATAAATCGGGATTCAAATTGAGCCGGTTTACTTTTTTCGAAATCAGTTTAATGTAGGTTAAAATGCTAGAAAGCGGATTATTCAGCTCGTGTGCAACCGACGACGAAAGTTTTCCCAACGAGGCAATACGTTCAATATGAATTAGTTCATTCTGAATTTCAGAAAGTTCTTCAGATTTCTTCTGTACTTTGTATTCCAACTGGTGCGACCAGTTTTCGAGTTCTTTATTGGCGGAATCGAGGTTATCGAGCATGGTGTTGAATGCCATGGAAACCATTTTCATATCGTCGAGCAGGTTGGGTCTAATTTCCAGACGGCGCTTACGGTCTCCACTGGCCACGGCTTCGCTGGCTGTTATAATGGCGCTCAGCGGTTTGCGAATTTTTCGGTTGGTAAACAGAATTAAAAAAGTAACCAAAAGAAAAGTAGCCAAAGCAGCCAAAAGAAAAAATTCGGTTGACGATTTTGAAACGGCCGAATCCAGTGAGTGCAGCGGAACTTTTATAATGAGCGAGCCTAGCTCTTCTTCATCCGGGCTGTGGGCATGGCAGGCAGCGGTGTAACACGAGGGTTCGTTTAAAATAGGCGAACGAATGAACAGCTGCCGGTGCCCCTGGTTCGTTACACTCATGTTGCAGGCCGTTTCAAAATCAATAATCCGGTACGTTTTTTCGGTGTACGGAAACATTTCATTGAAATCAGTGTGGCAGCTCTTGCAATCCGGGTCGCTGTGTACAAGCGTATCGGAATAAACTGAAGTATAAACCAGATCGTTATCCTGGTCATAAAGATTTACCTCATCGACACCCGACATATTATTGATAATATCGAGGGTGCTTTGAAGGGCATCGTTGTCGTTTTTCAGCATGGAATAATACAGCGAACCCTCAATAATGGAACCGATATCGTTGCCACGCTGCCTGATTATCGTGTCGAGATATTCGCCGTAAACCGAATTAAAAATTGCACCATACGCAAAGTAAAGTATAAACGATAAAATGGTGATTGTGTAAATCACACGCGCGTATATCGACGATTTAAACCGCAAATATTTGTATGCAAATGACTTTAACTTATTTCGTTTTTGGTTCGTCTTTTTCGATTTTGTCATTTCTGATTACTTATATACACATATCAACAGAACTTCACTCTCTCTCAAAAAATCAGACAGCAGAAGTTCCGGTACCAATCACCATTTATCTTTCAATTCCATTATAGTTTTGAAGCATCAATAAAATGCTTCTGGAAATCTTCCCAAACTTCAGGAGAGAGGTCTTGTAAAACGGCATCGGAAAATTCTCCTCCATCCTGGTAAATTACATGGCCGGTTAAATTTGAGTGTACCGATTCGGCAAAAAAATCCCTGAGCCGGGTAAACTCACCTTTTATCCACTCCCTGTAATCCTGTGCCATTTTTAAAAACTTAATTTCGCGCAGCCAGTTGGCAGGTTCAATGGCATAAACCCACCCCTCTTTAAACGGCGAGCTGTTCACTGCCGACGGTTCGCCGACGAGCGATTCGTTCATCTGCCGGATGGTGCCCGAAACAGGTGCATACAGCACAATCTGTTTGCCATTTTGAATCAATGTCATTACCGGATCGTTCTTTTTAATTCTCTCTCCCGGATTTTTCATTTTTATGCGCGTGAATGCTCCGGTAACATGCTGCAGAAAGTCGTCAATTCCCAATCTGACGGTTCCATCTCTTTCCATGTACACCCAGGTGTGCGTTTTGTCAAAGTACAATCCTTCCGGCACCTGGAGAGAGCTTTCTGTCAGTGGCCCCTGCATTTTTACTGGGGCAGTTCTCATACCTTCTTCCACACCAGCACTCAACAAAGGCGGAATAAATATAAGCAATCCGATCCCGGCAAAAAAAGCGATAATGAACAGTGTTACCCTGTTATTGGCTTTGTGTTCATCAACCGGCTCAACAGCAAGCTGTTGGGGTTGTAATTTATTAAGTTTCGCAGGCTTCTCGTTAGTAACCAACTCTGTGTAACCTGAATTTTCAAGAAACTGTTGTCCGCCGGTTAATACCCAGCTCACAAAATCAGTAACGTTTTCGTTTTGGTGAACGGCAGGCATAATGGTGTAAATATTGCTGACAAGTTCACCCGGATGTTTGCCAATCCACACTCCGCGCCTGAAATCGCTGAGGCTGCCATAAATCTTCTCGGTGAAATCAATCGCATTATTGCCATTCCGGTCGATTGGTAAAAGCCGGATGCCGGCAATTAGTCCATCTTTCTCTGAATTCAGGACATCAGTCAGCCGGCAAAAACCGATGGCAAATTTATCACCCTGAACAATTTTAATCAGCTCGCTGGCCGGCTGTGCTGTCAATTCCTGAAAAACGGAAGGTTTTACGTCGGTAAAAAAAGCCACTGCGTCAAATACCGAAACTTCATTAGCAACAAAAACCGGAGTAGAATTAGTTTCGTTGTTTTTCAACAAAGTGCCCCAGTCGCTTGGTTCATTGCCAGTTAAAATTGCATTTAATTTTGTCGCTGAAATACCTTGTCTCTCAATTTCATCAAAATAAGGATTTTGAGCATTAATTACAGGAACAACTATTTCGCGACCAATTAACAGTTTTAAAAAGGACTGATCCACTTCCTTGCTTGCCTTACCTGAAGTAAAGCCCAAATCAAATTCCTTGTTCATCAACTCTTCAAAATCACTTCCAGGTGCTGACTCAATTTGAAAAGTTACGTCCGTATTTACTTTTGAATATTCTTCAATTAATGTTTTGGAAAGGGTATTTAAATCAGAAGTTGTCAATACCGAAACTTTATTTTCAGCGGTATTTTGAGCAGTTATACCTGTTGGGCCAAATAAAAGCACTATTAGCAAGCAGGCGTATAAAATATTTTTATTCTTCATGGCACTAATTTTTAATTCTTCAAAAAAATGAATTAGTTTTAAAAAAACTATTCAATACCGCTAATCCAATTATAATACCAAAGGGAAAAACTAACACAAAACACTAACCTTAAGATGATTAACTAAAAATAATTTAATAATTAATCAATGAAAACTGTTGAAATTATTTACACATAGTTTCATTAAAGAATCTGAACACTGACTTACAATCAGTTAAGCTCGCTGTTTAATTTTTATACAACTGTATAAAATTTCAACACTATTTTGGAAAATTAAGCAAAATATGAGGTTCGGCAAAAAGATAAAATACAGTTAACAGGCAGATTACCCAGGATAAACAGCAGAAATAAAATATTCATTTCCAACCTGCCACCACCAATTAAACTGATTAACAAAGCAATATAAATTAGTGAGTGAAATAAAACATTTGAAATTTCAACTGAGCACTGTTTATTTAAACTCAATTAAAATTACCTGAAAAGCTAATCTTTTTAACTAACAAAACGTTTAAACATGATGAAAAACAAAAAACAATTATTCACTTTTAAACTAAAAAATTATGTCATTTGAATTACCAAAATTACCCTACAGCAAAAATGCCCTGGAACCTTACATTAGTGAAAAAACCATAGAATTCCATTATGGCAAGCACCACCAGGCTTATGTTACCAAAGTAAATGCTCTCTCCGAAGGAACACCCTTTGAAAATGCGTCGCTTGAAGAAATCATCAAAAAAGCTGAAGGCGGGATTTTCAATAATGGTGCCCAGGTTTGGAACCACACGTTTTACTTCTTCCAGTTTAGTCCTGACGGCTGCAAAGAGCCCAAAGACGAACTAAAAAAGGCTATTGAAGCAAAGTTTGGCTCCTTTGAAAAATTTAAAGAAGAGTTCTCGAATGCAGCAGCCACGTTGTTTGGATCGGGCTGGGCCTGGCTGGTAAAAAACCAAAACGGTGAGCTCGAAATCGTGCAAACGGCCAATGCCGGGAATCCACTTCGTGACGGCAAAACCCCACTGCTTACCTGCGACGTGTGGGAACATGCCTATTACCTCGACAAACAAAATGCGCGTCCGAAATATATCGAGGATTTCTGGAAAATTATTGACTGGAAAGTAATTTCAGAACGTTATTCAAAATAAAACAGTGAAAAAAACCGGAGTTTCAAATTGAAATTCCGGTTTTTTCATGCTGTTAATCTTTCGGCTTATCCCAAAGTTCTTCCATTTCTTCCAATGTTTTCCCTTTTGTTTCGGGTACCATTTTCCAAACGAAAATGAGCGATATAATACTCATCAGCCCGTAAAATCCGTAGGTGAAACCTCCACTAAATTCCATCATAGCAGGATAAGTGGAGGAGATAAAATAGTTGGCCGCCCATTGCGCTGCAACAGCAATAGCCACTGCCTTTCCCCTGATTTTATTGGGGAATATTTCAGAAATCAACACCCAGGTAATCGGCCCCCACGACATCATAAAAGAAGCGGTGTAGATGATAATAAACACAAGAGTGCCTATTCCGATGATTTTCATGAATGCCAGTGCGGAAATGGCAAACATACCTATTGCCATACCAGCCGAACCCACAATAAGCAAGGGTTTGCGCCCCCATTTATCCACCGTGAAAATGGCTACCACCGTAAAAATCACATTCACCAGTCCCATTATCACAGTTTGCAACAGCGAAGCGTCTTTTGCAGCCCCCATACTTTCGAAAATACGCGGGGCATAATACAACGCTACGTTAATACCAACAAACTGCTGAAAAACGGAAAGCAAAATACCAATCACAATTATTTTCTTTCCGAAAGAGAACAGCTTTGGTGATGAGTGGTGGCTTAGGCTGCTTTTGATATCAGCCATAATCAGTTTTGCCTTTTCTGTTCCGTTGATTCGTGTCAGAATCTCCAGTGCCTTGTCGTCGCGGTTGGCAAGCGACAAATAGCGTGGCGTTTCCGGCACAAAAAACAACAGGATACCGAACAAACCCGCAGGGATTGTTTCCGAAAGGAACATTCGCCGCCAGCCAATGGTATTAATCCATTCGAGCGTTTGCCCGTTGGCAATTCCCCAGTTCACAAAATAAACCACCAGCATACCAAAAATAATGGCGAACTGGTTGAGCGAAACCAATTGTCCGCGAATATGGGCAGGAGCCATTTCGCCAATATACATGGGACTTACTGCCGATGCCAGGCCGACTCCGATTCCGCCGATAACCCGGTAAAAGTTAAACATGAGCAACAGCCCGATTGAAGGTTCTCCTTTTTCGAAGAAGATAAACTCCGGGTAACCGGAGCCCATTGCCGAAAGAAAAAACAAGAAGGCTGCAATCAAAAGTGTTTTTTTTCTTCCTAAAGCAGATGCCAGAACGCCCGACAAAAGGCCGCCGATAATACAACCAATGAGGGCACTCGATGTGGTCAGGCCGTGTATCAGGGAACTAAGCCCCTGACTTTCGACCAGGTAGGCCTGAATTGATTTTTCAGCACCGGATATTACAGCCGTGTCGTATCCAAAAAGTAACCCGCCGAGGGTAGCTACAAATGTAATTGCGATGATATATAACCGGTTATTCTTCATTTAAAACAAATTAAATATACCAGTTAATCATCTGCTCGAGCAGCTCCTGTTTTCCACTGATACGTTCGGGTTCACCAACTTCTTTGGCCATTTCATGCAGATCTTCCAGGGTGAGTTTACCGGCCTCAAAATCGGCACCTCTGCCACCGTCAAACGAAGCATAACGTTTTTTGCGCATTTCCAGGTAGTCCGATTCATTCAATATTTTATCGGCGATAATCAGGGCGCGTGCAAAAACATCCATTCCTGAAATATGTGCTATAAAAATGTCATCCATGTCGGTAGAATTCCGGCGTGTTTTTGCATCGAAATTAATACCTCCGTTGGTGAAACCACCCGCCTGTATGATTTCCATCATGGCTTCGGTAACTTCGTACACATTGGTTGGAAACTCATCGGTATCCCAACCGTTCTGGTAGTCGCCTTTGTTGGCATCGATTGAACCGAGCAGTCCTGCATCGGCAGCCATACGCAGGTCGTGCGCAAAAGTATGGCCCGCAAGTGTGGCATGGTTTACTTCCACGTTCAGTTTAAAATCTTTATCGAGACCATAATGACGCAAAAAGCCAATTACTGTCTGCGCATCATAATCGTACTGATGTTTTGTTGGCTCCATGGGTTTGGGTTCGACCAAAAATGTACCTTTAAATCCTTGCTTGCGGCCATAATCGCGGGCCATTGAAAGCATCTTGGCCAGGTGTTCAATTTCGCGTTTGGTATCGGTGTTGTGCAAAGTCATGTAACCTTCGCGACCGCCCCAAAATACGTAATTGGTGCCGCCCAGTTCAATGGTTGCGTCAATGGCATTTTTTATTTGTGCAGCCACGTTTGTAAGCACATTGAAATCGGGATTGGTAGCAGCCCCGTTCATGTAGCGTGGGTCAGAAAAAACATTGGCCGTTCCCCAAAGCAGCTTCACCCCCGAAGCAGCCTGTTTTTGTTTGGCAATTTCCACCATTTTTCCGAGCCGTTTCTCTACATCGAAAACCGAACCTTCGCCGCCGGCCATGTCCACATCGTGAAAACAGTAATGCGGGATGGTAATTTTTGTGATGAATTCAAAAGCAGCATCCATGCGTTCTTTGGCTGCATCCAACGGATTGGAAGCACCGTCCCACGGAAATACCTGTGCACCGGGTCCAAATGGATCTTCGCCGGTTCCGCAGAAAGTATGCCAGTAGGCAACCGCAAACCGCAGGTGTTCTTTCAGTGTTTTTCCGCCAACTACCCTGTTTTCATCGTACCATCTAAAAGCCAGCGGGTTTCTTGAATCCGGGCCTTCGTATTTTATCTGGCCAATGCCCGGAAAATACTCTTTGTTTCCTTTTAATACTTCCATCTTGTATAATTTTTATGAATGAATAAAAACTTTTAATTTTTAATGGCTAAAGCCTGTTTCCATAGATTTTTTTTTGCACCCGGCTTAAGCCGGGTGTTAGATTTTTTCCGATAAAAAAATAGCTTTAGCGTTTAAATTTCAGCTTATTTTTTTAATCCTTTATTTAATTGATATGCCCATTTCTTATAAGCATCTTCATATTCCTGTTTCTTCGAATTGTCAGGCTCAACCGTTTCCAGTTTGGTGAGGTTTGAAAATGCTTCAGCAGGCGATGCATAATATCCCGAGCCAATTCCGGCTCCGCGGGCAGCTCCTACCGAACCATCGGTATTGTATAATTCGATGGTTGCACCGGTTACACCAGCCAACGTATCCCTGAATACAGGGCTCAAAAACATATTGGCTTTTCCTGCGCGAATAACAGAAGCGTTGATTCCAATCCCCTGCATAATATCCATACCGTATTTAAACGAGAAAACAATGCCTTCCTGCGCAGCACGCAACAGGTGGCTTTTATCATGAATATTAAAATTTATTCCGCTGAAAACCGATCCTATATTTTTGTTGTTCAGCACGCGCTCGGCCCCGTTTCCAAAAGGCAGAATTGTTACACCTTTTGAACCGGCCGGAACCTTTGCAGCCAGTTCGTTCATCGCTTCGTACGATAAACTGTCCCCCACCTGACGTTTCAGCCAGGCATTCAGAATACCGGTACCGTTGATGCAAAGCAGCACGCCGAGGCGCGGATCATCTTTGCTGTAGTTTACATGGGCAAATGTATTTACCCGTGATTGCGGATCATATTTCACCTCGTCGCTCACCCCGTAAACCACACCCGATGTACCGGCAGTAGCGGCAATTTCTCCCGGATTCAGCACATTCAGCGACAGTGCATTATTGGGCTGATCGCCGGCACGGTAGCTGACTTTCGTTTTTGCAGAAAGACCCAATTCTGCCGCAACTTCTTTTGTAAGTTGTCCCTGGCTGGCAAACGTGGGGACAATATCAGGGATGATATCTTCTGAAAAACCATAGTTTTCGAAAAGCATCTTCGCCAGGCTATTCTTCTGAAAATCCCACATTATTCCTTCCGACAATCCACCAATTGTAGTCTGAGCTTCGCCGGTGAGCTTCATGGCAATGTAATCGCCGGGAAGCATTATTTTCCAGACTTTTTCAAACAATTGCGGCTCGTTGTCTTTCACCCATTTCAGTTTCGATGCAGTAAAGTTACCGGGTGAATTCAGCAGGCTCGACAAACAGCGTTCTCCGCCAATTTCTTCAAAAGCTTTGTCGCCAATGGATGCCGCACGGCTGTCGCACCAGATAATCGACGGCCGAATCACCTGTTTGATTTTATCCACCATCACGAGCCCGTGCATCTGGTACGAAATACCTATGGATTCAATATCATTAGGGTTCACCTGCGACTCTTTCAACACATCGGCCAGGGCCAGTTTCAGGTTTTTCCACCATAATTCGGGGTCTTGTTCTGCCCAGTCGGGTTGTTGAGCAGTAATTTTCATTTCTTCTTTCGGATGGAAAGAAGTAGCCTCGCATTTTCCTGTTTCACCATTTAAAAGCGACACTTTTACGGAAGAACTTCCCACATCAAATCCAAGTAGGTACATGTTTTATAATGATTTAGGTTACTATTTCAAATTGAACTGTTCTGTTCTGGTATGGTACCAAAAGTAGCTGCAAATTACATGGATTCAAAATACAAAAAAATGTTATAAAACATGTTCTCTTAAAGGAACCGTTCTTTTCTTTCAGAGAACGGTTCCTTTGGTGCTTACTTCCACTTTTGTTTTCATCACCAAGCCAACAATACACCATCGTTTTTTCAACAATGATTTATTTTGTGGGATTGGTTTTGTAAATTGGGAATTTTAAAACCTGAAAATATGAAAAAAATTATTTTTGATTATCTGAAAACATACGGATTTGATTTGCAAAAGATATTAGAATCAAATAATAAATCTGGAAAAGATTATTTTAAAAGACCTACCGATACTTTCATGGATAAATATCGTGTTAATTTTACAATTGAAAGCAAGGAGGATGGTATTGATATTTACATAAGTAGTTCGCCTGAATTATCTGATTTGTCAGTTTTTCATGAATTCTCAAAAGGATTGATTGAAATAATTAATCAGAATTCAGAAAAAAAGGTTGAAAAATCAGAACTAAATGAAAGTTGGTTCGGATGGGAGTCAAAGGATTTTCCCATAAGTTTTGGAGTTAAGGATGAATTTTTTCAGTTTAATTCCCGTATAACAATCAATAAATAATACTTAACTATGATAACTACTCTTCTAACCGGGGCAGGTGCAGTTTTAGATTGGAATGCTCCAACTACAAATGAACTGACTAACATGTTGAAAATTGATGAAACTTTTAAAACGAAAGATGGAACTCCAGTAGGCAACTGTCTTTTCGATTTATTACAAGAAAAAAACAATTATGATATTAACTTCGAACACATAATTAATTTAGTTGAATCCATTTACAATTATATCGATAAAAGGGAAAGTAAAATTCAATTGAGCAATTCCGTTTTTACCAAATTGGATGATACTTTTGAGAACAAATTATTTGACTTTGAAAACATCTACATAAAAAAAGAAAATGGGTATTTTTACCCAACAGAAGATGATGTAGTAAATTGTTTTAGTACTCGTGCTGGTTATTTAAAAAGAATTTATGATCATTACATAAAACTAATTGCTGAAAAAATCTCTGAATATGAACAAAACATAGAAAATTTTGAAGAATTAAATAAATCTTTTAAAAACTTTCTTATTGCCTGTAAAAACCCCTGGTTACGTTTTTATACAACAAATTACGACAGACTTCCTCTTCTATCAACAAGATTGAAATTTTTTGAGGGATTTTCAACTGACAGAGTAAAAAAGCCAGAACTTGATTCTTTAAAAATTAACAATCTCCGGTTAAGAAACTGTTATTACAATCTACACGGATCTATTCATTTTAACCATGAAGGGAAAAGAATATTTAATGAAACTGACAGTAAATTTACTATGCCTGAAGTTTACCAGGAACAGATAAGTCAAACCGGAGAAATATTATTACGATCAAGTATTTTAACCGGCATGAATAAAAGTTCCAGGATTTTGTTCTCACCGCACCAACAATATTATAATGCATTTTACAATGATTGCTTTCGTAGTGATTTTTTAATCATTGTTGGTTATTCTTTTTCAGATATACATATCAATCAAGCAATAAAAGAAGTCATAAAAGAAAAGAATGGAAATTTAAAAATACTCATAATAGATTATTGGAAAACAGAGGATCAATTTGTTAAGCTATGGGAAAAGATGAGCAAATTGGGGTTAGGATTTTATAGATGGGATTTTTGTCCTGAAAAGTTAATAAAAGCACCTACTGCATCACACTTTCTTTTCGGGAATGGATTTAAATCACTGTTAAGCAGAAAAGACATTATAGATATTTTTTTACCAAATAAATGGAAACAAAAAGCAAAAATAAATCATTAGACTTAATAAAAAACCAAGGAATTGCCAAAACTGAAAATTCCCTTCAGATTGCTAATAAGTTTATTTTATAGGATGTATAAAGAGTAGAAGACGAGATAGTTGAAGACTGTTTTAAAGAAAGACTGAAAAGTTTTTTTTAAGTTTAATTGATCACGAAAATCACTTTAATAAAGGAAAAAACTGAAGTAGCATAGTTACTGAGAGGCACAAAATGAATTAGAATGGAAACTGCTTTATGTTTATTTTAAGAATCTTGAACCTATATAAATATCGATAATAAGAAAATTAATAATTAAAAAACATTTAAAATGATACATGTAGGAATTGAAAATTTGATTAATGATTTTGATTATTACAATCAAAAGTACAAAGATTTTTTTTTTCATAAAGGTCACCTTTTAAAGGAAAAGTTAACATTTTATAATGTTGGAATTGCTATAGAAAGATTTAGTTATTTGAATGAAATGATTAAAAATGTTAAAACTATCAGGTATGAAAATTATAGTATTGAGGTTGCCTCTAATACGCTAATAATTTCAATACCCATAAAAGAAGCATACGAGTTTGTTAAAGATGAAGGTAAAAGTATTATTTTAAAAAAGAGCGAACCTATTTTAAAATTAATTTTAGATTTTCAAATGAAATTTAATTGTTATTTCCGTATTACGATTGATGATAACTCTATCAAATATGAGATTATTCCTGTTTTTGAGATTCATCAATTTGTTTTAGCGGTTAACAATACTCAAAACTTAATGGATATAAAAAAATTCGCTGAAAACAATTCAATAAAAATTGAGTATGGCGACATTGAGAAAAAAATTCTATTTTATAACCCTCACTTAAAGAATATTTTAGTTTGGGAAAACTTTGTTCTAAATTCAATTGTATATTGTTCTCGACAGGGTTATTCAAATTCGTGGTCAATTGATAAAAACGGATATACAATTAAAAAAGAAATAATCTTGCAAGATTCTAATTATTACAGATTAAAATATAATGAAAGTTTTGGAATAGATAAGGTTATGGTGGAAGATATAGATAAATGGAAACAACTTGTTTTAAAAGATTATTATTATTGCAAGGACTTAGATAGTAAATATGAAGATTTACTGTTTTATCGAAGCCAACAATATAGTGATTTTGAACAATTTTCTGATAGAGATGCCTTTGATGACGATGAGCAATACAATGATTTTTTATTGGGTAGATAATCGTCGAAAAATTATTGCATTATATCTACATCAATTCATTGCGAAAAACAAACTTAAAACCAAGGAAAATTAAATAAAGAATAGCCCTTCAAAATAGTTGTTTTATGAGTAAATACTATTTAACTATTTCAAATCGACTACCTATTACAACTCTCATAGAAAAATACTACTCATTCATCCCAGAGGAGTTGTTCTTACTGGCCAAACGAAAATCTAATTTTGATTATATTTCGTTCAATCATGAAATAAACTGGACTCCTGAGCTGATTGAAAAACTGGAAAAAGGATTGGATTGGTCAGTTTTTTCTGTCAACAAATCGGTGCCATGGGAAACGATAACTCCAAAATATGAATCGTTTATTTCGTGGAAAGAAGTGTCTGATAATCCTGCATTTATTTGGAAAGATGAGTATCTGAAAAAACATAGCGATGAAATAGATTGGTCTGATGTGAGCAGAAGCAATGCTAAGTTTACTGAAGAAAACTTGTTCCAGTTTCGCAAATTCTGGGATTGGGAAGGACTTTCCGATAACCAAAATATACCCTGGTCGGAGGAGTTGTTGGATGGTTTTGCCACCTTGTTAAATTGGTCAACATTAAGCGGTAATCCGGCTTTGCCATTCACAAAACAACTGATTAATAAATTTCGTGATTCGTGGAATTTTAGGTTGATGAGTTCAAATCCAAAATTAGTAAGTGATAAATTTTTGCCTCTCCTGAAAAGCTTTACTTCGCTGGATTATGAGCTGGTTTCCTTTTATAAAGAAGATTTCACTATAGTATTTATTGAAAAATACGCAGACAAACTTGACTGGCTTGAATTATCGGAAAACGAACATTTACCCTGGTCCGAGGAATTTTTCAATCACTTTTCAGACCGCTGGCATTTTATAGAAATGTCAGGCAACACTAAAATTCCGTGGAGTATTGAGTTGATTGAAAAATATAAGAATGAGTGGAACTGGAAAGGTGAAAAATACGGAAAAGACGGATGGAATTTAAGCTTAAGCAGTAATGAAGGGTTACCCTGGTCGTTCGGTTTTATTGAAAAGTATAATCATAAACTGGAGTGGGGCCACCTCGTTCACAATCCGATTGAAGATTTTTACGAAGTAATTGATGGTATTACATGTTTAAGAAAACTTAACTGGACTGTTGAGAAAATGGCAAAATATGCATCTCATCTTCATGAATATTTTTTTCTGAATAACAAAAATTTCTACACCGCCATCGAAAATGAAATTGGAAAAGAAAATATTTTTCAACTATACAATGAAATCGGTTTCTCGTGATCGAAATTGCTCTGAGGGAACCGTTCTTTCCAAAGAGAACGGTTCCTTTACGCTGCTCTGAGAGGGAACCGTTCTTTTCTTTCAAAGAACGGTTCCTTTACGCTGCTCTGAGAGGGAACCGTTCTTTTCTTTCAAAGAACGGTTCCTTTGCTCCGATTCCGGAAAATATTTTCTACCTTTAAAATAAAAAATGCCTTCGATAAAAACCGTAACACCCATTTTGGGAGGAAATTATTACCACATTTTTAACAGGGGAGCAAACCGCCAGAATATTTTCTACCTGCCCAAAAATTACGATTACTTTCTCAAATTATTGAAGGATTTTTTGAATGAATATGTTCATTTTCTTGCTTATTCGTTAATGCCCAACCATTTTCATTTGATAATAAAAGTGAGGGATGAAATACATTTGAAGAACAAGGGAACCGTTCTCTCTAAAAAGAATGGTTCCGTTGCTCTACACGACCGAGGGAACCGTTCTTTCAAAAAAGAGAACGGTTCCATTTCTTCTCAAAACAGCGTCCGAGAGAACGAAGGGAACCGTTCTTTTCTTCCCGAGAACGGTTCCTTATTAACTAATGAAACAGAAATCGGCAAAATAGTTTCGAACCAATTTAAACGGCTGTTTATTACTTACGCCATGGCAATCAACAATCAGGAAAACAGGGTTGGGAATCTTTTCGATCCAAAATACAAACGTCTTCTCATAGAAAATCAGGATTACCTGGAATATGCGATATTCTATACCCATTATAATCCTGAAAAGCATGGAATTATAGATAACTTCAGACAATACAAATACAGTTCTTTTAAAGCGATAAACAGAAAAGGAAAAACCAGCATGGCAAGGGATTTTGTCCTTGAATTATTTGGAGGGAAAAAGGAATTTTTGAATTACCACAATGTATTGCACGAGGAGCGAACAGAAATTATACTTGAATAGCTGATAAAACCAAGGAAAGTCTTAGGGAACCGTTCTCTGAAAGAAAAGAACGGTTCCTTTGTTCTTAAAGTGAGGAACGCAACTTCAACGTTGTTGGTACCTCAAATTGCACGGCATTTCCTGAAGTGACAAATTCGGCGGCTTTCTGGCCCATCAGTTCAAAATCGGTTGAAATAACCGAAATGCCGTTTTTCACATATTTCTTCATGGGTGTTTCATTGTATGAAATTACGCCGGCTTCGTGTCCCGGTTCAAATCCCTTGTCGGCACACTGGTCGAGAAACCATGCCAGGGTGCGGTCGCTAACCAGCAAATACAAACCACCTTCTTTTACAATAAACTGTTCCGGTTCAAAAACAACTGAATGTTCTATTTTATTTTCAGTACAGAATTTTTTGAAATAATTGATGGCTACCTTTGGATGATAAGTGAAGGGGGGATAAAAAAAGGTAAAATGTTTGTATTTTTTTATGCGCTCCAGATTTTGTTGCAGGCAGGTGTAAACAGGCTCGCCAAAATTCTGATAAACAGCCGATTGCTCACTTTTGGCATGTATTTTCCAGTCGATGACAAGCAACTGTTCATCCGGAATTTTGTGAATAATACCAGGTATTTTTTCATGGTCAAAATTCATGATAATGTACTTGCTGTATTTTCCCAGGCTTTCAAAAATAATTTTTTCAAAAACGCCAATATTATAATGGTGAAAATGTAAATCGACACTGATATTTTTGGAAAGGTGTTTCAGAAACGAACCGTACAAAACCTCTTTGTAGGCCTTAAACGTATCGAGAAACAGAAAAACCTTTGTAATTTTTTGAGTGACAAAGTAACCACGGTTAGGAACCGATTCCACCACTCCCCGCCTTTTCAATTCGGCATAGGCTTTAAAAACAGTATCGCGCGAGAGGCGGCTCTCTTTCATTATCTGGTTAACCGACGGCAACATATCGCCTTCTTTCAACTGGTTCCGGCTGATGGAATCCACAATGGTATCAACCAACTGCTGAAATTTCAGGACGTTGGAGTTGTCGTCGATTTTGAAGTTAAAATTTGTCATAATAAATATTAAAATGCCAGAACACCAACTGTTCTGTTCTGTTCTACAAAACTAAAAATTAATATGAATTAACAGACATTTGCCCCAGGCAAAACAATAGATTAATGAAAGTGGCGTTAAAAGAGAAAGGATAAGGCAGTTACCATTTCAGAGTGGTTAAGTTTGGTCAGCATTACTTCTTATTTTCAGGTAACTTTCCCTTATCCTTTTTCAGTTTAAAAATAATGGTTATTCCCTGATTTCAAAAATCAATTTGTAACTTTAACTCACAAAACAAATAAACAATAAAAAATGATACGCGACCTTATAATGAAAAACCGCAGCTACCGCCGGTTTGATTCCACTGTTAAAATAAGCCCCGATAAAATTGAAAAATGGATAGAGCTGGCCCGTTTTTCGCCAAGCGCACGAAACCTGCAGCCTTTAAAATTTGCCTTCAGCACCGACGAAAAAATCAATAAACTCATATTTCCGCACCTTGGCTGGGCCGGTTATTTAAAAGATTGGAACGGCCCGGCAGAAGGCGAACAACCGGTGGCTTATATTGCCGTTTTGAAAGACAAATCGCTGGCTGATGGAGTGCACTGCGATGACGGAATTGCTATTCAAAGCATCCTGCTCGGTGCGGTGGAAGACGGTTTTGGCGGCTGTATTATTGGCACGGTAAGCAAGAGCAAAGTGGCTAAAATCTTCAAACTGCCCGATACCCTTGAAATTTTATGGGTGATTGCCCTCGGGAAACCAGCTGAAAAAGTAGAGCTGGAAACGGCTAAGGATAACAAAATTAAGTACTGGCGCGATAAAAATGAGGTACACCATGTACCCAAACGGCCACTGGATGAATTGATTATCAGAAAATGATTGGATCGAAAAAAGGATGGCTCGCGCCATCCTTTTACTAGTTGTTTAACCTTAAAATCACCCTCTCACAAAAAGAGCTTTTATAATATGCTGAGCAATTTTCGGATTCTCCTTCAGCCTGCGTGTGCAGTAGTTAAACCATTGTTTTCCGAACGGAACATACACCCGCATGCGGAGCCCCTGATCGATGATTGACTGCCGCAAATCGGGTGTTACCCCGTAAAGCATCTGAAATTCGTACATACTTTTGTCAACATTGAACTTCTCAATCAATTCAAGTGATTTATCTACCAAATATTTATCGTGCGTTGCAATGGCAGCGTACATTTTATTTTCGAACATAAACTCCAAGTCTTCCAAATAATGCTGCTGTACTTCATTGAAATTTTTGTAGGCAATTTTTTCAGGCTCAATATAAATTCCCTTGCACAGCCTGAAATTCAGTGGATTTTCAGCCGAATTCAACTTATTCAGTTCCTTCAAATCATCTAAAGTGCGGCGCAGGTAGGCTTGTACTACCAACCCCACATGGGCAGGAAATTCAGGATATAGTTTCCTGAAAAGCTCCAGTTCCAGATCAACACACTGCGAATCTTCCATATCAATACGCACAAATGTTCCTTTTTGACTGGCAAGTGCCACAATTTCCCGGATATACCTGTAGCAGGCCTCTTTATCGATTAAAAGGCCGAACATGGTAGGTTTCAACGAAAAATGGCCGGTAATTTCCTCAGATGCAAAGCGCTCAATTATCTCCAGGTATTTGTTTTTATTTTCGAGGGCTTCTTCCATTGTTTGGATAAATTCGCCCAGCAAATCGACTGTTACATCAATATTTTGCTGGTTGAGCAACCTGGAACCAAGAACACCTTCCTCAATTGTTTCACCTGCAATATATCTTTTCGAAAATACCCAAACCAACTTTTCGGGCATGTAGGGCAAAACGTTAGCAATTAGTTTATTCAACATTTTTAGCTTTAAAGTTCAACATCATTGATTTATTATGGTAAAAATACAATTTGTATTATGTCTATTTCAATGATGTTTATCAGTGCCGGGTTATGATTTAACACAGGTTTTATTAAATATAAACTGCTTTTTAGGTCAAGAAAAAAATAGCAGTTACCGCTGTTGCTTTTAACCGAAAAAATTAACTTTGTTGCGTTTTAAAAACAAATAAAGCTGACAGATAATGAAAGGAACATCTTCAATAATTGGAATTGTGTCGTTGGTTGCAGTGGCCGTTTTGTACATTTTGTATTTTACGGGTAAAAACGAACCGGTAAAAGAAGCTGTTAAGCAAGAACTGGCCGCAGAACAGAGTGGAGAATCACTGAAAATTGCTTATGTAAAAGCCGATTCAATAATTTTGAATTACGACCTGGCACAAGACCTGCACGATGAATTCACCAAAAAACAGGAAGCTTACAATTCGGAATACGGTACAAAACGGGAGACGTTTGAGAAAGAGGCCGCTGCATTTCAGGAAAAACTGCAACGCGGAGGTTTCCTGACCGAGCAAAGGGCCATTCAGGAACGCGACCGCCTGGTAGGCAAAGAGCAGGAAATTATGCAGCTCGACCAAGAACTGTCTGCAAAGCTTTCTGAAATTCAGGCTGCCAACAACGAGCAAATTTTAGACAGTTTGCTGGGTTACCTCGAAGAATACAACCAAAATAAAAAATACGACTATATTTTTAACGGTGCCGAAATTTTGATAGGAAATGAAGCAAACAACCTTACAGCCGAAGTACTGAAGGCACTAAATGAACGCTACTCAGGCGAACAGGAAGATTAATTTTACAGAAAGATATCGTAATTAATCCGGGATCAATACCCGGATTTTTTTTGCGGAAATTGCAAGCTTCAAAAAAAAATTAAAAAGTATGTTTGCCAGCCGGTACCTGAAAAAAAATAACAACAAAGCATTAATCCAGCAATCCCCTACCGATAAAACCGGCATTAGCATTGTTATCCCGTGTTTCCGCGAACCTCAAATACTGGATACGCTCAATTCGTTGAAAAATTGCAAACCCCCAAAATCAAATGTTGAAGTCATCGTGCTCATCAATCATGCTGAAACAGCACCCGAAGAAATCCGGAAATTCAATGCACAAACAAAACAACAAATTGATGAGTGGGTTCCTGAAAACGATACCGAAAAAATTTCCTTTTTTACTGTTGGCCCGGTTGAACTGAAAAAGAAGTGGGCCGGTGCCGGCCTTGCACGCAAAAGTGGGATGGACGAAGCCGTAAGACGCTTCAATGAAGTTAACAAACCGGATGGAATTCTCGTTTCGCTCGATGCCGATACACTGGTGCAAAACAATTACCTCGTTGAAATTGAAAATTATTTTGACAGCCATCCTGAAGTTCCCGGCGCAACCATTGCCTTTGAGCACCAAACTGCAGAATTAACCGGGAAACACCTTAAAGGAATCAGGTTGTACGAAAAATACATGGAGTACTATAAAAAAGCACTGGAATACACCGGTTACCCTTACCCCATGTTTACTGTGGGTTCTGCTTTCGCGGTCACTGCCGGTGCGTATGTAAAACGCGGCGGGATGAACCGCAGGCAGGCAGGCGAAGACTTTTACTTCCTGCAAAACCTGGCTCAAATCGGCCCGGTTGGCCAAATCAACACAACCAGGGTTTTTCCTTCGGCCCGGCTCTCGAACCGCGTACCATTTGGCACGGGCCCCATTCTTCGAAAATGGATGGAAGGAAAAGAAGATCTCACGCAAACCTACAACTTTGAAGCCTTCGGTGATTTGAAGGATTTTTTTGATGTAAAGGACCAACTCTTCCTGGTAGAAAAACAAGACTACAAACTTTTCCTGATGAAACTCCCGCTACCAGTTGGCAATTTTTTAATTGAGGATAATTTCCGGGAAGATATTAAGGATCTAAACCAAAACTGCTCTTCGCTTAAATCATTTCAAACCCGTTTCTTTCAGAAATTCAATGCATTTAAAATTTTAAAATTTCTGAATTTCAGCCACGACCAATTCTATTCAAAAGCCAGTCTCGACGAACAAATTGAAAAACTTAAAAAATCTCGATAAAATGAAAACACTTAATTTATTCGCCACACTATTTTTAATTACCACACTGTTTGCCAACTGTGAAACCGGATCGCAGACAGCGGAAAAAACCAGCTATTCCTATTCAATTCTCCCATCCGGTAACAGCTGGGTGATTGACAATTCATCGAAAAACCAGGAAGTGATTCATCCGGAAGGTATTCAAAACTGGTCGGATGAAAATGTAAAAATCCGTACCTATTTCAGGGTAGAAAATACCGGAAAACTCCACCTCGGGATGGTTGCCCGCTCACCCGGAGGGCCATCAACCATAAAGGTTTCGTGCGGCAAATTTTCTAAAAACAGTATAGTTGAAAATAATTTTGCCGATACCATTGCCATTGGCACCTTCGGGATTGATGAACCCGGTTATCATTTCATTGAAATTGAAGGCGTTGAAAAAACAGCAGCAACCTTCCCCGAAATTGAGTCGTTTTTAATTGGTGGCGAAGCCACTCAGGGCCAGGTTCATTTTGTGAAAGACGAATTCTACTGGGGGCGCCGCGGCCCGTCGGTTCACCTGAACTACCAGCTGCCCGGGAATGCAGAGAACATACGGTATTTTTACAATGAAGTGACTGTGCCTGAAAATAACGATGTGATGGGTTCGTATTTTATGGCTTGCGGATTTGGCCAGGGATACTTTGGTATGCAGGTAAACTCGCCCACCGAACGCAGAATCCTGTTTTCGGTCTGGAGCCCTTTTCAAACCGACAACCCGGAAGAAATTCCCGAAGAGGACAGAATCGTATTGCTGAAAAAAGGGAAAGACGTTTACACCGGCGAGTTCGGGAATGAAGGCTCGGGCGGACAAAGTTTTCTGCGTTACAACTGGAAAGCCGGAAACACGTACCGGTTTTTGCTGAAAGGTGTACCGACCGGAAACGGGGAAACCGATTTCACTGCCTGGTTTTTTGCTCCCGAAGAAAATGAATGGCGGTTGATTGCCAGCTTCAGAAGGCCAAAAACCGATACCCATTTAACACGGCTGCACTCCTTCCTCGAAAATTTCATTCCTGATACCGGAAACATGGAACGCAAAGGTCACTACTCAAGTCAGTGGTTTTACGACGCAAGTAACCAGTGGACTGAAATCACAAAAGCGAAATTTACAGCCGATAACACGGCTCGAAAAGGGAACCGGCTCGATTATGCCGGAGGTGCCGAAAACAGCTCTTTTTTCCTGAAAAACTGCGGTTTCTTCAACGAAACAACGCCCATCGATTCGTTTTTTGAAAGGGAAAAAAGTAATGAAGCACCCGAAATCGATTTCAGCAAATTACCATAAATAGAATTAGTTCAAATTACTTCGGTGTCAATTATTTAAACCTTGAAGGTTTCGAGCCTTCAGGGTTTATGGTAATTCCGGCAGTGCCTATGGCCAATTTCTTTATGAATTCCCTTCTCGATTTTTTCATATTTTTTCGAAATTTACAGAAAGTTAGTGGTTTTAATTTGCAAATTGGAAGATTTTATTCAGATTATCAGCAACGGTTACGTGTAAGTTTAGGTGCGGTTTTCGGGCTGATTCACTGTCCTAAAACACCGAGATTGAAGCGGTTTAAATGGTTGAATATCAGTGCCATGCCCGCGATTAAATTTACACATTGTTAACTCTCGGCTTTTATTCTTTTATTACATTTTCTAATTCTCTAATAAGTTCGTCTTTGTCGGGTAAAACGTATGTAAATTTTGAGGCAAATACATTATTTTCTAACCCTTCCAGAATATATTCTGCTGCAATTTCGTCTTTCTCTGCACATAGAATTATACCGATAGGCGGATTGTCATCTTTGTCATTGACCTCTGCTTTGAAATAATTCAAATACGTGTTTAATTGTCCGGCATGATTTATTTGTAGTTTGGTGGTTTTTAACTCAATCAAAATATAACAACGAAGAATTTTATTGTAGAAAACCATATCTACATAGTAATGTGTGTTGTTAATTGTTACTCTTTGTTGTGAACCAACAAACATAAACCCTCTGCCGAGCTCTAATAAAAAGTCTTCTATATGCCGGATTAATTTTTTCTCTAATTCCTTTTCTAAAATTGGTTTTTGTTCCGGTACTCCAAGAAATTCAAAAACATAAGGATTTTTACAATGTCTTGAGGTTTTAATATTTGTTGCCCTTTTTGAGATAGTTCCAAAAGTTCCTTTTTGTTGGTTTCTCCCTTTGAAAGAAGTAGTCTTTCATAAAGAGAACTATCAATTTGTCTTTTTAACTCTCGGACTGACCAAGATGAGTTGATTGTTTCTTTTTCGTAGAATCCTCTCTTTTGCGAATCTTCGATAATCAGGAGTTCACATATATGAGACCAAGTTAATTGTCCAGACACTGTCTGGACATCGGGGTATTCCATGTAAAACTTTCTCATATTGAAAAGATTCGACCTTGAAAATCCTTTTCCAATCTCCTCGGTTAATTATTTGGATAATTCAAGGATTATTTGTCTTGATGATGAATTGTCAATGTTATTAACCTTTTCATTCTCGATAATTATTTTTCCAATATTCCAGTACGCTGTAATTAACTCATTATTTACATTGATTGCTACTGATTTTCTTGCGGAGAAAATAATTTCTTTAATGTTGTCAATCAGGTTATTTTGATTTTTTTGTATATCTTTTTTCATAAATGTAAAGATAGTTATTTTGTGTATTGCCTGATTTTCAAGCTTGGCGTTAACTTATTTATCTGTTCCTATTTTCCAATTCCACCCCCCAACTGGTTGCAGGATATGTTCATATTTAGGTGGCTTTACTGATCGTAAATTTTCCTGGAAATACCGCCCAACCGCGGTGAGATTTTCCGGGAATCCGGCAAATTCATTTTGAAATTCTATGGCGGGTGTTTCTTTCAATGGTTTTCGGTTGATGTTCAGGGTTAAATTTAGACAACTTTGGTTAAATAAGCAAGTAATAAAAAAATTCCCCGGCTGAAATCAACCGGGGAAATATTAATCATGAATCTGTTTTATTCAGAAATTAAACAGTAGGTTTCCAGCCCGGTTCGTACTCGCGGCTCCACAGTTTCATGGCATGGCGGTCGAACATGCGGCCGTTCCGTTCGTCAATATCGAATCCTTTGCCAATGCGGTAGGCAATGTTGGAATAGTGTACCATGGCCATGCTGACGCTGGCATCGTCTATGGGCGCAGTAAGTTTAGCCTTGCCACGTATTCCGTCGAAGAAGTTCATTACGTGGGTTGTGGTCATGTCGCCACCACCGCCAAGTGCCGTTCCGGCTTCGTTGGATGACGATTCGCTGTCTTTTACTTTTTTGCCTTCGCGGTCGTACAGAATATATTTTCCACGATCCACAAAAACAGCCCCTTCGCTTCCGTAGATAATTGTTCCGCGGCCTCCGCCATACGTGTCGTAGGCATTGCGGCTTTTACCATCCCAGTTGATGACTTTATCGCCGGCAAATTTAAACGTGGCGTACATGGTGTCGTACATTTCCCATCCGTCGTTCATGAAATGACGTTTTGCGGCTTCCACATCCACGTGCATCGGAAAATCAACCTGAAGTGCCCAACGTGCAACATCCAGTTCGTGCGTTCCGTTATTTCCTGACTCTGCTGTTCCGTAATCCCAGCCATACCAGTGCCAGTTGTAGTCCCATGTTTCCTCGGTGTATTCGCGGCGCGGTGCCGGTCCCTGGAACAGATTCCAGTCGAGTCCATTGGGCACCGGAACTCTTTTCTGAACCGGAACTTCTCCGCGGCGGTTGGTATAAAATGCCACAGCCTTGTAGGGCGTACCGATTACGCCGTTATGAATCTCATTTATAATCTCGTTGGTGTGGCCCGACGAACGCTGCTGGTTACCCATCTGCACCACTCTGTTGTATTTTTTCCCGGCTTCAACCAGGATTTCATTTTCGAACATGTTGTGGCTGCATGGCTTCTCAACATATACATGTTTACCGCCTTTTATGGCCATCACCGAGCCGGGTGTGTGCCAGTGGTCGGGCGTGGCGTTGAAAATGGCATCAACGTCCGGATCATCAATTACGTTCCGGATATCGTTTTCCAGTTTTGGTTTATAATCAATGTATTCCGAAAATTTGCGGGCAGCCTTTTCGCGCTGGCTTTTCATGACATCGCAAAGGTAAGCCAGTTCCACGTTGCTTTCTTTCCGGCTTACCGGAGCGTAATAAGCTCCCAGTCGTCTTCCCAATCCAACAATTGCAACATTTATCCGGTCGTTGGCTCCAATAATTTTACTGTAACTTTTTGCCGACATCCCCATTGCCGAACCACCCACTGCAACTCCGGCGGCACCAGCTGTTACTTTTCGTATAAAATCTCTTCTGTTTGAACTCATATTTTTCTGTTTTAGATTTTCAATTTTAATGATTTTAACTCTCCCTCTTTTCCCTCTCTTCAAGAAGAGAGGGACGATACGTCGCAAGACGTATCAGGGTGAGTTTTATATTTCATCTGCCTGCAAAGCACTACAGTAAAATACCTAAATATTGAAGGTTATAAATTCGTATACATTTTTATAATCATACTTTTAATCCCTTACAACATAGTCAGCACCCCTTTGGTGTAGCCAAACGATTCCATCATTCCGGGAAGCGGATCATTTCCGTCGGCTTCATATTCAAGCGCGAGTGTTCCTTTGTAGCCCAGTTCATCCACAGCTTTCAGGAATGACTGAAAATCGATGACACCCCTGCCAATGATACAGGTTTTCCCTTCGGGTTTGGCGGCTGTTACATCTTTAATATGAATGTCAAAAACACGGTCAGAAAAATCTTTCACATCCTGCTCGGGATCGCGATCAATGCGTTTTGTATGGCCGATGTCGATGCACAATCCCATACGCTCGTCGCGATTTTTGATAAGATTGTAAGCGCTTTCGGCGCTCGGATACAACTCATCGCCCGGCCCATGGTTATGAATAGCGAGTTTGATGTCGTATTCTTTCACTTTTTCTTCCACATAATTGAGCAAATCGTGGTTCGGAACTCCGACAATAATGTCCATTCCGGCGGTTTTGGCGTATTCAAAAGCCTGATCGACCTGCTCTTTGTTTTTCATGTAAATCACGCCTCCGCCATAAAGTGTAACTCCTTTTTCTTTGCAATCGGCAACTGCTTTTTTAATTTCAGCTTGATCCGAGTCGAGCGGAAGGTGCATACTTTTAAAACAGATACGATCGACTCCGCAACGCACCGTCATGTCAAGAGCCTGCTCACGATTGAAATTCCGAAGCGAGTAGGATGCAACTCCCAACTGAAAATCAAACTTATTTTTTTTGCCAGTTGCTCCTGGAACGGTGGCATTTGCCAGCCCGGGCACCGTTGCTGCTGCCAAACCAATTCCGGCAGCTTTTAAAAAATTTCTTCTGTTAGTCATGGTTTATAACTCCCTTATTTTAAGACTTCTAAAATGAACTGTGTCGTTATGATCCTGGATAAGAATTGGAGTTTCTTCGGCCATTCCAAAACCTTCTTTACCGGCAAATTTACTGGCTTCAACCAGTTCATTAAATTTTTCGCTTCCACGTGTAAATTCAACCACTTTCCGACCGTTGAGCCAGTGTTCTGCCCTGTTATCGGGATAAAGAACAATGCGACCGCGGTTCCATTCGCCAGGTCCTTTTACAAAACGGCCTTGTTTTTCGGCAGGGATTAAATCGTACAATGAAGCCAGTGTGCGGTTTCCATCGATTCCGTTTTTGGCATCGGGATGATTTTCATCGTCCAGAATTTGGTACTCCAGGCCAATTGTCGGTCCGTTGTTGCCCAATCCGTATTTTATTCCGCTGTTGGCACCTTCAGTAAAGTTAAAATCAAATTTCAGCTCAAACGGGCCAAACTTTTCACGTGTTTCAATATCGCCACCTTTTTTGTCCGGATCGCCACCGCTCCCAACAACTGTCAGCACTCCATCTTCAACCTTCCAACCTTTCGAAGGAAAATCATCGCCGTTTACACTTTTAAAATTATCGGTTGAATTACCATCAAACAGCAATTTGAAACCTTTTTCTTTTTCAGCATCGGCCAATGTATTCGGAACCAGATTTACCACGTAGATGCCTTCACTTGGAGAAGGCTCCAGGTTTTCAGTTTTAATTCGAATATTTTTCCATTTTATCTGATGACCTACTTTTTCCTCGTTGTCTCCAATTCCATGAACCTGCAAAGCAATAAAACCCTCTTTTGTCATATCATCAATCAGGTGAGCAGCCGGCACACCATTGAGCCAGGTTTTAATATTATTTCCAATGCACTCGATTCGGTAGTGGTTCCACTCTCCCGTTTTCAAAGCCGGCTGAGCTTCAGGATTCAAACTAAGCGGATACAACCAACCACGGCGGGCTTCGTCGTAAATACCGGCGCTCCACGCACGGTCTGATGGATCTACTTCACACTGGTAACCGTGAACACGTCCATTCATGTAATCAGGTTTGCTTTCGCTCCTGAACTGGATGCCGGAATTCATGTTTTCTTCCACCAGCAAATCCACTTCAAAAATAAAATCGGAATAGTTTTTTTCTGTAGCAAGAAAAGAATTTGGCGTATTTAAAACGGTAGTTCCCACAATCATTCCGTCCACCACTTCGTATTTTGCCTCGCCATTTAGCTGTTTCCAGCCCGATAAATCTTTTCCGTTAAAAAGTTCAGTCCAACCATCGTCGTTTTTTGTGGCACATGCACCGAAAACAAATAGTGCCGCGATAAAAAAAATAAATTTGTTCATTTTATTACAATTTAGTTACAGGATTGAAAATGCCGTGTACGAACACGGTGATTACAAAAATAATTATTTTTTGACGTGAATAACGATGTTGCACAACAGAATTTTATTTTAATTTCAACTGATCAAAAATAAACGCATATTCAAGTGCGGTATCTCTTATCCACTGGAACCTTCCTGAAGCCCCGCCATGCCCGTAATCCATGTTGATGTGGAAAATTAAGAGATTGTCGTCGGTTTTCAATTCGCGAAGTTTGGCCACCCATTTTGCCGGCTCCCAATACTGCACCTGTGAATCGTGCAAACCGGTGGTAACCAGCAGCGCCGGATAATCTTTGGCTTCCACATTATCATACGGAGAATAGGAAAGCATGTAGTAGTAGAATTTTTCAATATTCGGATTTCCCCATTCGTCGTATTCGCTGGTAGTGAGCGGAATGGTTTCGTCGAGCATGGTCGTCACCACATCCACAAACGGCACGTTGGCTATGATACCTTTATAAAGGTCGGGACGCATGTTCATGCAGGCACCCATTAGCAAACCGCCGGCACTTCCGCCTTTGGCAAACAGTTTCTCTTCGCTGGTGTAATCTTCACTGATCAGGTACTGGGCGCAGTCGTTGAAATCGGTGAAGGTGTTCATTTTGTTCAGCAGTTTCCCGTCTTCGTACCATTTGCGCCCGTTGATTTGTCCGCCGCGGATGTGCGCAATGGCATACACAAAACCACGGTCGAGCAGGGGCAAGATGGAAAGCCGGAAAGTAGGATCGATGGTGTAACCGTAGGAACCGTAACCATAAATCAGCGCCGGATTTTCTCCATTTTTTTCCAGGCCTTTTTTGTAAACCAGCGACATGGGAATTTTTTCCCCATCGCGGGCAGGCGCGTAAATCCGTTTGGTGACGTAATCATTTTTGTCGAAACCGCCCAGAATTTCTTCCTCTTTCAGCAACTTGCGTTCGCGGGTTTTCATGTTGAAATCGAAAATGGAGTTGGGCGTAGTGAGCGAGGTGTAACTGAAACGCAATTCATTTGTATTGAACTCGAGGTTCACATTGGGGCGCACGGTGTACACTTCCTCATCGAATTCAATGTAATATTCATCGCCGTTTTCCCACGGCATTACCCGCAGTTCGGTAAGTCCCTCTTTCCGTTCGGAAACCACGAGGTAATCGCGGAAAATTTCGAAATCGGAGAAATACACATCTTCGCGATGCGGAATCACTTCTTCCCAGTTCTCTTTTTCGGTGGCTGTTACCGGCGTTTTCATCAACCGGAAATTAAGTGCATCGAGGTTGGTGCGAATGTAAAAGTAATCGCCAAAATGATCCACCGAATATTCCAGCTCGCGGGTGCGTGGCTGTATAATTTTGAATTCGCCTTCGGGATTATCCGCATCCAGGAAACGGTATTCCGAAGTTAATGTGCTCTCGCTGCCGATAATCAAATATTTTTGCGACTTGGTTTTGTAAATGAAGGTAGAAAACGTCTCATCGTCTTCGTAAAAAACTTCCTCGTCGTCTTCCACGGGAGTCCCCAACACGTGTTTCATGATTCGTTCCGATCGCAACGTCACATCGTCTTTCAATACATAATAAACGGTTTTGTTGTCGTTGGCCCACACCGCTCCGCCGGTGGTCATCGGAATGGCATCTTCCAGAATTTCACCCGTTTCCAGGTTTTTAAAATGAACGGTGTATTTGCGGCGGCTGACTGTATCCACGCCAAACGCCAGCAATTTGTTGTTTGGGCTGACAGAAGAACCGCCCAACTGATAATATTCGTGACCTTCGGCCATTTTGTTCACATCCAGCATCACCTGCTCCTCGGCATCGAGCGAACCTTTTTTACGGCACACCAAATAGTATTCTGTTTCAGGAACCGTGCGGGTGTAATAAAAAAAACCGTTCTTTTTGTAGGGAACTGATTCATCTTCCTGCTTAATTTTCGATTTAATTTCGTCGAACAGCTCATCCTGCAATGTTTCGGTGTGTTTCATCACCGCCTTTTTGTAAGCATTTTCTGCTTCGAGGTGCGAAATCACTTCGGGATTCTCGCGCTGGTTCATCCAGTAATAATTGTCAACCCGGGTATGACCGTGCGTGGTTAGTTCTTTTGGAATTTTTTTCGCAACTGGTGGCACAACTTCGTTTTTTGAATTACAAGAGGCCAAAATTAACAATATCGCAGCAAGCGGAAAAATGATTCGTTTCATGATTAGATTTTCAATTTGGTAGCTAAAATACAATATTGCTTTAGAAATTCCGATATTTGCCCATTCAAAATGATAACGATATGCAGCCGGTAACTATCATAATTATCTATTTCATACTCATTTTGCTGATTGGCGTTTATTCGGCTTTCAAAATAAAAAGCCCGTCGGATTATTACGTGGCAGGCAAAAATGCAGGCTGGCTCCCGGTTTCGGGAAGTCTGCTCGCCACTATTCTGGGAGGTTCTGCCATTTTGGGAACCATTGAACTGAGCCAGCAAACAGGCTGGCCGGCGTTGTGGTTTTTGTTTTGTGCCGCGCTCGGTTTGTTTGTGCTGACCCCGCTGGCAAAATACGTGCGCCGTTATGGGAAATACACGCTACCTGAATTACTGGGGCATTTTTTTGGGAAAAGGGCCGAAACAATTTCCGCAGTGATTATTCCGGTGGCATGGCTTGGAATTGTAGCTGCCCAGATTATTGCCGCGGCCAAAATCATTGCCGGTCTGGATGTGATCAGCTACAACCAGGCGGCCATTATTTCCGGGGCTGTTTTTATTTTGTACACACTGATTGGCGGTCAGATGAGTATCCTGAAAACCGATACACTGCAGTCCGTTTTAATTGTGTTCGGACTGTCGGCACTCACCTTTGTTTCGCTGCAAAAAAACGGTGCCGGCACTTTTGAAACCCTTCATTTCAGTTCGCTTTTTAATGCCTCGTTTTCGGTGCTCGATTTAATTATCCTAATGCTTACCTATTCGGTTACATTTGTGGTGGGACCCGATATTTATTCGCGTGTGTTTTGTGCCAAAAATGAAAAAACAGCCACACGAAGTATTTTGACAGTGGCATTCATTTTATTACCCATTTCCTTTTTGCTGACTTATTTGGGAATTTATTCGGGCGAATCAGGCGAGAAAGAGATCCTGGCATTTGCACACACATTGCTGCCCGGCTGGTTTTACGGCCTGTTTCTCGCCGCGCTGCTTTCGGCTGTTATGTCGTCGGCCGACACGACGCTGCTCACCTCATCGCTGATTTTGAGCGAACTAATTTCGGGCAACCCGGATAAAAGAAGTTCGCTGAAATTAACGCGGATATTGATTGTTGTTTTGGGAGGATTAAGCATTGTTGTGGCACTTTTTGTGACCTCCATTTTGCAATCACTGCTGCTGGCGCTCACGTTTTTCTCCGGGGCTTTTGTAGCGCCCATGCTGGCCGGCCTGCTGAAGCTAAAAGTGGTAAAACCACAATTAACAGCGGCAATCCTGGCGGGTGGTTTTGTAGCACTCACCGGGAAAATTATCAATGTCTGGGGAGACCCGTTGATTGGAAATATTGTGATTATTACAGCTTTTATTGTGAATGGAATTTTACTATTTATTCCATTACGGACAAAATATTCTAACTTGAACTATTCATAAATTTTGAAAATATGAATAAAGTTCAGGTTAATCCCGACTTAGATGAAGTTGTCCCGAGAATTCGGGATTACTGAATCTTAGTCGTCCCGAGGCTTCGGGAGGATTATTTGTGAATAATCCGGGCTAAATCAGATTAACCCGTAATTCAGAGAGTATTATTTGCCAGTAACTTTTTTTTGTACCTTTTATATTTCTATATCTCAAAATCCATGAGGATAATTTAGCATATTTTTAATAGCTAACGATTTAGATCATTAAAGTGAAAGCCGTTTATTACGAACAGTTTCAGGGGCCAGTGGAGAAGTTCGAGAAGTCCCCGACCCAAAAATATCGGAAGGCTGTGTAATTGTAAAGGTGGAAGCCACCGGTTTGTGCCGCAGCGACTGGCATGGCTGGATGGGCCACGATCCTGACATTGCGCTTCCACATGTTCCGGGGCACGAGCTGGCAGGTGTTGTGGTGGAAGTTGGTCAGGGCATCCAAAACTGGAAGTACGGCGACCGGGTTACCGTTCCGTTTGTGGGCGGCTGCGGGCATCGTCCGGAGTGCCTGCCGGGTAATCAGCAGGTGTGCGACAACCAGTTTCAGCCGGGATTCACAGCTTGGGGCTCGTTTGCCGAATATGTGGAAATTAAAAAAGTTACCGGCCGTGGTGCCCATGTTTCGCTCGATGCGCTGGGCAGCCAGGAAACCTGTTTCAACTCGGTGGCCTGCCTCCGCAAACGCGGAAAACATATTCAGGTGGGGCTTATGACCGGCGACCACAAACACCCGAAAGTGCCGATGGACCAGGTGGTGGCCAATGAACTGGAAATAATTGGCAGCCACGGCATGCAGGCATTTCGCTACGATGAAATATTTGCAATGATTCGCTCCGGCAAACTGAAACCGCAGCAACTGGTGGGCAAAAACATTTCGCTTGCCGAAGCTCCGCAGGCGTTGATGAATATGGATAAGTTTGAAAATTTGGGCTTGACAGTGATAAATGAATTTTAAATCTCAAAATTTCAATTTCCAAATAAGCACCAATTTTTAAACAAATGAAATTCAACATCTTTGGAGTTTTGCATTTGAGTTATTGGAATTTGATTGTAATTTGCTGATTGATTTTTGGAATTTAATTGTAATTTGATTATTGTTTTTTGGAGTTTATTTTTAACTGAAGCATTGTAATCATGGAAACACTAACTATCACACTCGTTCAGCCCGACATTATTTGGGAACAGCCACAGGCTAACCTCGAAAAGTATTCGGAAATACTTGCGGCGGTTGACAAAACCGATCTGGTTGTTTTGCCTGAAATGTTTTCCACCGGATTTTCCATGTATCCAGGAAAACTAAAAGAAAGTATGGATGGTCCTGCTGTGCAGTGGATGAAAAAACTGGCCCGCGAAAAAGATAGTGCTGTAACCGGCAGCCTGATAATTGAAGACAACGAAAAAGTTTTTAATCGTCTGGTGTGGGTTTTTCCCAATGGCAAAATCGAAATTTACGACAAGCGCCACCTGTTTACAATGGGCGAAGAAAACCGGCACTATTCGGCAGGTTCTGAAAAACTAATCGTGGAGTACAAAGGCTGGCGGTTTTGTCCGCTGGTTTGTTACGATTTGCGATTTCCGGTGTGGAGCCGCAATACCGAAAATTACGATGCGCTCATTTACGTGGCCAACTGGCCGGCACCACGCCACGAGGTTTGGAAAACGTTGCTGCAGGCCCGTGCCATTGAAAACCAGGCGTACTGCATTGGTGTAAACCGCGTTGGAACGGACGGGGCCGGACTGGATTACCTGGGAGATTCTGTATTAATCGATGCCAAAGGAAAAGCCCGTTTTCTGGGCGACAGCGAGCAGGTGACTTCTTTCGAGATTTCGCTGGATGAACTTCATAAATTCAGGGAAAAATTTCCGGTGCTGAATGACAGGGATGAATTTGGAATGAATAATTGATAAATGGTTTTTATGTTATTCAACTTGCTGTGGGGCATTATTTTTTATTGATAAAAATAGCTCCTCTTTATTATTTATTTCTTCTTCAAGGTCATAGTCATCCTGCAACCCCAACCAAAATTTAGCCGAATTACCAAAATAAGAGCTCAATCTCAGTGCTGTATCGGCAGTAATTCTGCGTTTCCCTTTTATGATTTGAGAAATACGAGTTTGTGGAATTTGTGTGTCTTTTGAAAGCCTGTAAGCTGATATTTCCATAGGGAGCAGAAACTCTTCAAGCAGAATTTCTCCCGGGTGAATATTTGTCAGTTTTTCCATTTCAATTCTCCATTTTAATGATAATCTGTTATATGAACACCATAAGCATTATTGTTCTGCCATCGAAAAACAATTCTCCATTGTTTGTTTATTCGGATACTGAAAAAGTCATTTTGATTCCCTTTTAATTTTTCCAGCCGGTTAGATGGTGGAATTCTTAAATCGTTTAAATTTTGCGCATTGTTTATCATACGCAACTTTCTTCTTCCTGTTTGCTGAATTTCAATTGGTAAGCCTTTTACTTTTTGACCAAACCATATTTTTTCAGTATCCTTTGATGCAAAAGAAACAATCATGCTTATTTGTTGCGTTACTAACGTCAAACATAACTATTTTGTTTTAACAAAACAAGAAGTTTGCAGAAATTCGCCGGTCCCTATAATTCCAGCACCATCCCGGTTTTGAGTTGCGGGTTTCCAAATGCTGCGTGAAATGCCGCCAGTGCAGGCAGCTCGGTACAATGCGACGGGTAAATTTCATCCACCTTTTCATTTTTGAAATATTCGATGGTTTTGCGTGTCTGCTCGTCGTTTTGTTTCAGGTGAAATCCGCCGAGAACTGCCCTTACATCCGAAATGCCGGTTACTTTTTTTGCATACGCTGTAATGTTGCAGATGCCGGAGTGCGAGCAGCCAGTAATTACAATCAACCGGTTTTTCACAACTGCTGCCAGTGCCGAGTCGTCGGGGATAAAATCATCGTGCTGAAAATCATCCACAAAAGAAGTGGATTGTGCTTCAAAATCATTATTTCGGGGGATTTCTCCCAAATACCACAGGTGATCAGTAATTTGAAGTGGGCCGCGTGATTCTGTTATGCTGAAATTTTTTTGCAGCGTTTTTTTGCCAATCGATAATCCTACGGGCAACAAATCGCGCTTTCGAAACCGGTGGGCGAAAGCACCGGGGTGGGTGATGAGTGTTTTGTTTTGCAGGTGTTTAAGCCCGTCGCCATGATCCCAGTGTCCATGGCTCAACACCACTTTTTCAACTTCATTTTCGATATCAATTCCCAGCTGCCGGGCATTTTTCAAAAATACATCGGAATGCCCGGTGTCGAACAGTATTTTTTGATCGTCAATCTCAATAAAATAGGAGATGCCGTGTTCAGCAAGAAGTTTTCCTCCTGCAGCGTTTTCTGTTAAAATTGTAATTTTCATCGTTTACAGTCGATTTTAAAAATGAAAAAAGCAGCGAGAGAAATAATAATTATAAACAGCACAAAAAAGGCCTGAAACCCGAGTAGTTCGATAATGGTTCCGGCAACAAGCGGGAAAAGTGCCGGCAGAATATTTCCGGCCCCGGCAAAGCCAGTGTAAAGTGCGCGGGTTTCGTTGCCCGAAATCTCGAGCAGCAGGCCATTCATGGTCATGGTGTAGAGCGCATAAACCAGGCCCCCCATCACAAAAATGTATTTCAGCCACGAAATATCAGTGATAAAAAGTGGCATCATTCCGAGTATCAGTGACAAGCCCACATTACTGTATAGCAGCAGGTTGTACTTTAGTTTTTTAGCGCCCATCAATACCAGCGCGCTGATAAAAACTATTCCGATGACTTTAAACAACAGAAAAGTTCCGGTGTCGGTACTTTTTGCAGCAAAAATCTCTTTGGCATAAAGCACCACAAAAGGCAAAAATGAAACAGCGATTCCTTGTGTATTAATGAAACCGAGAAACCAAATCAGTTTTTTATTGTTTTTTATTTCGCTTTTCAGCACGTGGATAAAACCTTTCAAACTCGAAATTTTCAGCGTGGAAGGAACGGTCTCTTTCAGGTTCCAGAATCCCAGAGATGCAATTAGAAGCAGCGTGGCTCCAATAAAAAACATGAAGGAATAATTCACCGGAAAGTCACGAATGACAAGCACTTTACGTGCCAGAAATGCCGCTCCCAGAACAATTACTCCTGAAATAATCTGCCGTGTGGAAAAGAATATTTTTCGTTTTTCAGGATTGATTGATTTTCCAAGAATATCGAAATAGCTGATGTTGGCAAAGGCCCCGGTAAACGAAAAAAGGGTGATGAAAAGAAACATCAACCCAAGCATGAATCCCGACGTGCTGCTTTGCAGGAAAAAAAGCATTGCGCCAAGTCCGGCCAGCGCAAACACACGGGTGTTAATGCCAAAAAGCAGGTAATTTTTTTTGTAGGTTTTGTTGCTCAGCCACGGGGCAAAAAACAGTTGGGTAAACTGCGCGCCACCAAGCATAATGGCCGTCATGATTCCAATATGGATTGCACCTCCACCGGCTTCAACCAGCATGGCCGGAATCACTGTGTCAACATCCATAAAATTTTTGGCCATGGCCAGAAATGCCGCATGCCACAAAAACGAGCGAAAGTTGTGGTTCGATATTTTTTTGGGTAGCCCCATTTGTTACTTTTATTGATTGCAACAAAGGTCATCATTTTTTTTGATTTCATTTATTTTTTGCCAAATCACTCCAAATTCCCGGCTCATATCGCTGTCCGGTGAAAATTCCACAATGGTTTGTTCTTTTACCATCGATTCAACCAGTTGCGGGTCGAATGGAATTTTGCCGAGCAACGGGATATTGTTTTCATCCAGGAAGACCCCGATTTCGGCTGTAATTTCAAGGTTGATGTCGAATTTATTGATTAAAGCAACCACAGGAATGTTGAAGGATTTTACCAGTTCGTATAATCTTTTTGCATCGTGCATGCCCGAGCGTGAAGGTTCAACCACGAGCAAAACCATATCGGTTCCGGTAACCGATGCAATGGCGGGGCAGCCAATTCCCGGCGGGCCATCACTGATAATAACTCCGGCTTTTTTGTCCGTTGCAATTTCTTTGGCTTTTTTGCGGATTTCTGTTACCAGCCTGCCCGAGTTTTCCTCACCGGCACCCATTCGGGCGTGTACCATGGGGCCAAATCGTGTGCCGGATACAAACCAGTGGTTGTTGTTATTTTGGACCGAAGTAATAGCATCAACCGGGCAAATACGCTCGCATAACCTGCATCCTTCGCACTGAAACGGGTTTACTTCGGGCATGCCGTTTGTGTTGGGGTGAATGGCATCAAAACGGCAGTGTTCTTCGCATAACCCGCAATTGGTACAGCTTTCAGGATTTATTTTTGCAATGGTCCCGCTGTCGAATTCATGCGTTTCTTTAATTTCCGGATGAAGGATGAGGTGCAGGTCGGCGGCATCCACGTCGTTGTCGCAAAACACCACATTTTTTGCCAGCGAGGCGAAAGCTGCTGCCACACTGGTTTTCCCGGCTCCGCCTTTTCCGCTGAGGATAGTAATTTCTCTCATTTTACCACCTCCTTCCTTTTTATTTTTTGAATGATTTCACGGAAAACCCGGGTTGTTTTATCGGGGATATTTTGGAGTAAATCGCCCGACGAGTAGCTCACGGCAAAATTCCTGTCGAACGGAATTTCACCCAATAGTTCAATGTTGTTTTCTTCGAGGAATGCATATACATCGCGATTTCCCAGTCCTGCTTTGTTTACAATAACCCCAAACGGTTTTTGGAGATCGGCCAGCAGTTCAACGGTGATTTTCAGGTCGTGCAGCCCGAAGGGAGTTGGCTCGGTAACCAGGATAATGTAATCGGCATCGGCAACGGTTTCCACCACAGGACAGCTTGTTCCGGGCGGTGCATCCAAAATGGTAAGGTAATCTTTATCATCAACACTGCTTTTCAATTTTTTAATCAGCATGGTTTGCATCGACGATCCCACATTCAGGCATCCTTCGGTTAATCCTTTTCCAAAACCAGTTTGGTAACCGGTGATTGTTCCCAGAGGTTTTTCAATTTCGGTAATTGCATCAAATTCGCAGGCTACGCTGCATGCTCCACACGAGTGGCAGAGGCTTGCATCTACTTCTGCAAAATTGAGTTTGAGAACTATTGTAATGGCGTTAAACTCGCACCATTCCTGGCATTTCTTGCAAAAGGTGCATTTTTCGGTATCAATTTCAGGAATGAGATGGTAAACTTCTTCCCGGCTTTGAATGGCCGGGTTGTTAAAAAAGAGGACATCGTTGGGTTCTTCCACGTCGCAATCAACCAGCCTGACATTGCTGTCCCATTCTTTCGAAATAAAATAGAAGAGGTTTACCGAAACGGTTGTTTTTCCGGTGCCTCCCTTTCCACTTGCAACTGCTATTTTCATTTTTTTATCTCTTGCATTGTTCCGGTTACAAATGGTTAGTTTGTTGAAGTTGTTTAGTGAACCGGTTTTTAGTGGTCGCAGTAATTGGCCGAGAATTGGATGGAGTTGTTCAGAAAACCTGAAATAAGTTCCCTGGCTTCCAGTTGGGGGGCACCTACAAAAACGTTAATTCCGTTTTGGTTGAATAGCTGAATAGCACGGTTGCCCATTCCGCCTGCCAGTACATCGGTTACACCCTTTTCGGCCAGCCACGCAGGTAACACTCCGGGTTCGTGAGGTGGTGGTTGAACAATTTCTTCCGAAGTAATTTCTTCTCCGTTCGTTTCGGCCAAAACAAAAAATTTGCAATGCCCGAAATGGGCATCAAGGACAGAGTTGTCGTTAACTGGTACGGCAATTTTTTTCTTCATGAATGTAAAATTTATTTGATATTTTGAATTTTTAATTTGAAGTTATTGTGCTTTTGTTTTTGAGTAGTTCAATAATTTCATTGATGGTTTTATTCCCTTCATCGAGGATAACCATTTGAATTTTAAACTTTTCGAGCAGTGCTTTTGCCTTGGGACCAAAATCTCCGGAGATAATTTGGCTTACGTTTAGTTCGGCCATTTTTTCGGCCGTTTTGGTGCCTGCTCCGCCGTTGGCTTCTTTATTTTCATTTTCTGTAAAAATGGCTTCACCGTTTTCGGTATCGTAAATACAAAACCATGCGGCACGCCCAAACCGTAAATCAAATTTCGATCTCAGGTCCTTTTTTTCTGATGTAATTGCGATTTTCATATGACTATTATTGTTAATTTTTAAGCGTTACTGAATCAAATTATTATGGCGCTAAAATAGAAATAATGTTTATAATAAGCAAATGATTAAAAGAACAAATGTTTATTTTGTGTGGTTGTTTTATTTGATTATGAAGATTGTTTTCCCAAAATTACTTTTTTGTTTTTTGAAAACTTTCAATTTGTATAAAAAAGGTTAAATTTGCAGCGCATTAAAAAACACCATTGCTGAAGCTGCGGCGTTTGCAGCGGGGTATAGCGCAGCCCGGTAGCGCGCTTCGTTCGGGACGAAGAGGTCGTCGGTTCAAATCCGGCTACCCCGACTTTTTAAAGGGTTAAATTGTTGATATACAGTTTAATCCTTTTTTTGTTGCCCGACAGGAGAGTGCTTTGAGTTAATCAACTCGTTTTATCGGATCCCGGTGTGCACAGGTTATTCCGGATATTGTTTTTGAGCTTCAGTAAAAATAAATCCTGAATTTTTTGTATTTTTCCTGTTATGAGGAACAGGCAAAGAAATTATCCGCTCCACGGATGGCTGGGGTTTTTACTGGCAGTCATATTCTGGTTTTTAAATTGGTATTTGGAGGGGTTACGAACACACCTTGCATTTTTCCCGCTGTGGCTGGGTTACATCCTCGCGGTTGACGGACTTGTTTTTATGCGAAAAGGAACTTCGCTGGTGAGCAGAAGTAAAACAGGGTTTCTTCTACTGTTTGTATTTTCAATACCGCTCTGGTGGTTGTTCGAACTTTTCAACACCGTGCTGCAAAACTGGCATTACACCGGCCGTGAATATTTTAGTGATGTTGCGTATGCGTTGTATGCATCGCTGAATTTCAGTACTGTGCTGCCAGCCGTATTTGTTACAGCGGAACTTGTGTCAACCTTCCGGCTTCTGGCTTTAAACAAACTCCGCTGGAAAACCGGTAAAAATCTGCCCCTGTTCTTTTTTATTTCCGGGTGGGTTATGCTGTTTTTGTTCGTGGCATGCCCGCGGATATTTTTTCCTTTTGTCTGGATATCGGTCTATTTTATTGTTGGACCGGTAAATTACTGGTTGGGGTTTAAAACCTTGCTTCACTATACGAAAAGCGGCAACTGGCGGCCGGTTTGGAATCTCTGGATTGGTGTGGTGATATGTGGTTTTTTCTGGGAATTGTGGAATTACTATTCATGGCCCCAATGGACCTACGAACTGCCTTATTTGAACCAGCCCAAAATTTTTGAAATGCCCCTTGCAGGATACTTGGGTTACCTGCCTTTTTCGCTGGAGTTATTTGCTCTGTATAATTTGCTGACCGGGCTGTTGCGAATGAGCGTTTTTAAGAATTATGTATGTGTTGGTGTCAAATAGTTCAATACCTGTTTGAAGTTTCATTTGTTTAATTGAAATTTTTGGTAGCATTAAAATTTGTTCTTGAAAACTTATGCTGTAAATCGTAATCATTATTTTTCTGGTTATTAAAGTTGGATTAAAAAAATATGTTTTACAGCACAAAAAAATTCACTTTATTCGTTGGGTAGAATTGTTAGATACAACGTCAAAAGGTTAATAAAAGTGGCAACTACATTGCCATGATGAGATTTGATTGGTTCTAAATAAGCTTTTAAAACAGCGATCATTCATCAATACTTCAGGAAATTATTATTTTTGGGATTTTTGATGAAATTATACAGCCTGTAATTTACAAAACCATTTAAGAATGCTGAAGAAACGGGGGAAATACTTAAGGAAGAAGCTGCTGCTTGTACTTTTTGCAGGATTTGTAATTGGATTGCTATTTACCATTTACACCAATAAGGCACTGGAATATACCTCCACCAACGAATCGTGCGAGGTGTGCCATGTTCACCCGCATGTTTTCGACTCATGGAAATTATCTACACACTACGATAACCCGTCGGGCTTTCAGGCACGATGCGTTGACTGCCACCTTCCTCCCAAAGGAGAAGGTTACCTGAAAGAAAAGATGATAGCTGGCGCAAGAGATATTTACGGGGTAGTTTTTAAAGACAGCGCTGATTTTAACTGGGAACAAAAATCGACACTTGAATATGCCCAGCACCATGTGTTTAAAGAATCGTGCACGCATTGCCATCAGAATTTATTCCCGCTCACTTTAACAAAAGAAGGACAGGATGCCCACCTTTACTATTCTCAAAAAGAAGACGAATTACGCTGCATCAACTGCCACCTGCATGTCGGCCACTACGATCCCAATGCGCTGCATGCCAAAAATGTAGAATTTGGAAGCACGGGCGGCGAAAACCTTGAAGTATTCACCGAACCGGCCCAGGTCATCCAACATGAAAATTTTACCGAAACAGTACCAAACACAACTATCGCTTTCAACATGAAAGCCATTCCGGGTGGTTCATTTAAAATTGGCAGCCCCGAAGAAGAACAAATGCGGGACCCCGACGAAGGGCCACAGAAAGAAGTGGAAATTAGTCCGTTTTTTATGGCCGAAGTAGAAGTTACATGGGATGAGTTCCTCGCATTTTACGAAGCCACTGCTGCAGAAGGCCGCTCAACCGATACCGAAGGCTCACGTACTGAAGATGACGGAGTGGATGCCATTTCAGGACCTACTCCTCCCTACGGCCAACCCGACCAAAACTGGGGATTGGGCAAACGGCCTGCCATAACTATGACTTACCATGCAGCCGAAACTTATTGCAAATGGTTATCAGCAGTTACGGGGAAAACATATCGACTGCCCACAGAAGCCGAATGGGAATACGCGGCAAGGGGAGGAACAGAAACACCTTTCTTCTTTGAAGGAGAACCCAAAGACTTTTCCCAAAAAGGTTTCTTCGGAAAACTCTTCGGAAAAGAAAGCGACATTATTAATAATTATGTAGTTTACGCTGGAAACAGCGCAGGAAAAACCGAAGAGCCCGATTTGGTTGAGCCCAATCCGTACGGACTCAAAAACATGCTCGGTAATGCAGCCGAATATTGTTCCGACTGGTATGCTGAAAATGCTTACGAAAATATTACTGATGGAGCGATAAATCCGAAAGGCCCATCTTCGGGTGAAGAGCGGGTTATCAGGGGTGGATCGTTCAGAAGCCCTGTAGGTGAAGTCAGGAGCGCTGCACGTGATTATACAAAAACCGAAGAATGGCTGAAAACCGACCCGCAAATGCCAAAAAGTATATGGTGGCTATCCGACTGTAATTATATAAGTTTTAGAGTTGTTTGCGAATTTGATGAGAAAACCGGAAAAAAATAACTATTTTTAAAATCCTAAAGTCAACTAAAAACATATCTGTTATGAGTGAAAATAATTTTTCGAGACGTAAATTTTTAGCCGGAGCAGCCGCAGTAGGTGCTGCCGGAGCTATGGGAGTTGGAACTTTGTCTTCTTGTTCATCAGGAGGAGGTTCTTCATCAGGTGGTGGTAACTACGATTGGCAGCCACACGAAATTGTTTATCCTCCGCTGAGGCAAACCGCCCCGGAAGGAAAGGAACTGAAAGCTGGTGTAATTGGTTGCGGTGGCCGTGGATCGGGTGCTGCCATGAATTTCCTCGATGCCGGGCCAAACCTCACAGTGGTAGCATTGGGCGATGTTTTTCAGGATCGTGTTGACGACCTTCAAAACAAACTGAAAGAACAAAAAGGTGTTGAAGTGCCGGATGAAAAATGTTTTGTAGGTTTCGATGCTTACGAAAAAGTAATCGATGCCGGTGTTGATGTTATCATCCTCGCCACTCCACCAAAATTCCGCCCTGAGCAGTTCGAAGCTGCCGTGAAAGCAAGGAAACACGTTTTCATGGAAAAACCTGTTGCTGTTGACCCGGTTGGTATTCGCCAGGTAATTTCTGCATCAAAAATGGCCGACTCGCAAGGGCTGAAAGTAGTTACCGGAACTCAACGCCGCCACCAGCACAAATACATTAATCTGCTGAAAGAACTTGAAAATAATGCTATTGGAAACATAGTATCGGCTGATGTTTACTGGAACGGCGGGCAACTTTGGTACCGTAACAACAATCCCGACTGGAGCGAAATGGAATGGATGATTCGCGATTGGGTAAACTGGTGTTGGTTATCGGGCGACCACATTGTTGAACAGCACGTTCACAACATCGATGTTGCACACTGGTACATGGGTAAATACCCGGTTAAAGCATTGGGCTTCGGTTCAAGGCAACGCAGGGTAACCGGCGACCAGTACGATAACTTTGCCGTTGATTTTGTACTCGACGACGGAAGAAAAATACTTAGCACCTGCCGCCAGATAAACGGTTGTTCAAATGGTGTTTACGAACTTTTCCACGGAACAAAAGCAATGGCCACATCGTCGCAGGGAGGTACAGCCCGCATCTTTGATGACCAGGGCAATGATATTGCCACTTTCGAAGATCATGAAACCAGCCCTTATGTGCAGGAACACATCGACCTTGTTACTGCCATCCGCGAAGACATTGCGATGAATTATGCCGAACAGACTGCCCTTTCAACTATGGCAGCAATAATGGGAAGGGTTTCAGCATATACCGGAAAAGAAGTAACCTTTGAAGAAATGATGAACTCCGACCTGAAACTCGGACCGGATACTTACATTATGGGCGACATTGGCTACATCGAAAAAGCAAAAGTACCTGTACCGGGATCAGAGGACAGATAATTGTATCAGATATTTTAATTTCGGGTAAGTTCAGGGTTACCTGAACTTAGGGTGTGTTATGAAATAAATTGACGGCTTAATATTTGTTTGCTATCTTTACAGAATGGAAGATGATAATAAATTACTTGAGAAGCTTGATGTGATGTTTTGCCAATTTTAAACGAGCAGCAAAAACGAATATACTTAAGTTAAATCCAGGGAGCAATGCAGCTGGTTGAAAGACAGATACGGCGTTTCGTGGCAAATCATTCCGGCCGTTTTGCAAAAACTCATAAACGACCCTGAAAAAGGGCAGGCTGTTGTTGAGGCGTTAATGCAAATGAAAAAGTTCGAGATTGATAAATTACTGTCAGCGGGAGAGGGTAATTTTAAAAAACAAAAAGCAAAGTCAATCTCGCAACTCCTGCATCGGATCCCAGAAGTGGGTTTTAAAGTCAACGATTTTGTCGTTTTTTACTTTCACACCTTCGTTTTCGAGCAGTTCCTTCATGGCATCGGGAGTGTCGAAATGGCGTTTGCCGGTAAGCAGGCCGTTGCGGTTGACCACCCGGTGGGCTGGTACATAATCAGCATGGGTGTGGGAAGCATTCATGGCCCACCCCACCATGCGCGCCGCGCCGCCCGTTCCTAAATACTTGGCAATGGTGCCATAGGAAGTTACACGCCCGGGAGGAATCAACTTCACCACTTCGTAAACTTTTTCAAAAAAATCGCTCATATTATTGAAATACCAATTACCAAATCCCAAATTACCAATAAATTCCAAGCCATAAATTTCAATTGTTCAAACCGCACTGATGTTTGAAATTTATTTGATTTTTGGTGCTTGCTGTTTGTAATTTTCACTCATTCATTTCCCTCGCACTTCTCCCAAAGCTCCGGTATTCATCCTTTTCTATTGCGATTTCCGGTTCTTCGAGCCCGGCATTATTTAACTGAAAAGCCAGGTATTTTATGGTTATCCCGCGGCTCAGCCACTGCTTTTCGTAAAATGTTTTTATCTGCAATGTTTCGTTCTGAATGTCCGATTCATAAAGGCTATCGGTTTCAGCCAGAATTTCAAAATTATTTTTGCACGCAAGCTCACGGGTATAGGTAAACTGAAAATTGCTGTCGGTTTTCAGGTGGATGATGCCACCTTTCTTCAGAAAACTTTTGTACTTATTTAAAAAGAAGGCGGAAGTGAGCCGCTTCCTGCTTTTTTTCATTTGCGGATCAGGAAAAGTGAGCCAGATTTCTTCCACCTCGCCGGGACCGAAAAACTGACCGATAATTTCGATGTTGGTACGCAGGAACGCCACGTTTTTCAACTCTTTTTGCAAGGCAATTTTGGCACCTTTCCACAGCCGCGCCCCTTTAATATCGACACCGATGAAATTTATCCCCGGGAACCGTCCGGCCATCTCCACGGTGTATTCTCCTTTGCCGCAGCCCAGCTCCAAAACAATGGGATTTTCATTTTTAAAGAATCGGCTCGCCCATTCCCCTTTCAGATGAAAATCGTTATGCCCGACAGCATTATACGGAGCCTGAACAACATGTTCAAAGGTTTTCATCTCTTCAAACTTTGCCAGCTTGTTTTTGCTCACAACTCGATACTCTTTTTACTATTTTACTTAAAAAATTACCCGCCTGGTGGTTTAATTCACTTTTTCAACACTGAACCCCACATCGTGAATTCCGCGGAGAGTCTCTTCACGCATGCCATGCTGAATCTTCACAGTGTATTCGCCCGACACCGGGAAATAAACATTTCGCCGGAAAATAGCCTGACGTGTTTTCAATTTCCCGATTCCGTCGCCCAGCCATTTCCCTGAAGGTTCGGCCAACACTATTTGAAACGTATCTTTCATCGTTTCACCATCGGGCTGGACAATCTCCACGAAGAGCCAGAGGTTGCTGTAATTGTATGTTGTTTCGTTTCGCACATTTACCAGCAAATTGTGGTTTTGCAGCGTGTCGGTTACCGGAATGGTAAAAACAACCAGCGAATCTTTGTGCCACTGTGCATCAGGTATGGCGTTATATTTACCGAAAACCTGCGTCTGGTCGCACGAAATGCCCGCCGCTGCTGCAAAAACGAATACAAAAAAACGAATAAGAAATTTATACATGGCCGTTCAATTTTGTTTAACGTTTTCGGGGTTTCCGGTTCCTGTTCTGGTTTTTATTTTTGTTGTAATTGCGCTTTTTCTTTTTACGCAATTTCTTTTTAGGCCGGTTAAAACGATCGAGATCTTCTTCACCTACCGTGTTGTGAAAAATCTCGTCTTTTTGTTTCGACACTTCCAGTGTTTCAGAAATAAGCTTTTCGGGCTTTTTCCCGTTTCGGTTCATTTTTATAACCCGTTTCACTTTTTCAACCGGCAAGGCAATCAGGGTTGAAGGAGTATCGTCTTTTTGGCAGTACCAGAAAATTCTTTTAAAAATATCTGCTTTAATAAATTCGAAGGTAGCAAACTCCGTTTCGAGCGGAATATTGGTGGGAGGAAAATCTTTCTGTGCATCCATATAGGTATCCACTTCAAAGTTGAGGCAGCATTTCAGCTTTCCACACTGCCCGGCCAGTTTTTGCGGGTTGAGCGAGATATCCTGATAGCGGGCGGCATTTGTAGTTACCGATACGAAGTTGCAAATCCAGGTGGCGCAGCAAAGTTCGCGCCCGCAGGGCCCCACTCCGCCAATCCGTCCGGCTTCCTGGCGTGCCCCGATTTGCTTCATTTCAATCCGGATATGAAAAGTTTCGGCCAGGATTTTTATGAGCTGCCTGAAATCGACCCGCCCGTCGGCGATGTAATAAAAAATGGCTTTGGTGCGATCGCCCTGGTATTCCACATCGCCAATTTTCATGTCCAGTTTTAAATCGGAGGCAATCTTCCGCGATTCAATCATGGTTTCGTATTCCAGCGAGATGGCTTCTTTCCATTTGTCGATGTCCTGCGGTTTGGCTTTGCGGTACACTTTCCGCAGCTCGCCGTTAACGGTAGTCACCTTGTGCTTTTTCATCTGCTCGCTCACCAGCTCACCGGTAAGCGAAACAATGCCTATATCGTGTCCGGGGTTGGCTTCAACAGCCACTATATCGCCTGCTTCGAGTTTTAAATTATTTACATTCCTGTAAAAATCTTTGCGGGTATTTTTAAAACGTACTTCAACAATATCATCGGTATTGCCGGTACTCACCACATCTTTCATCCAATCGGTAACGTGCAGTTTCGCACAGTTATCCCGATGTTTTTTGCATACTCCCCTTTCTATCAAATCCACGTTTGCCATAAAAATCAGTTCTGGGTAATGTGTTAATTTTAAAAAATATACAGCATAATAACAGCATTACATTTCACAAAAATAATGATTAATACCAATTTAAGGTTGAAAACGATTCTTTTTAAATTGATTATAAAAAAGGTGCATGATGTGCTGAATTACCTTTTGATTAACCGCACCATCCTCAGCGCGGTATCGAGAAAAATAATGCGGGCATTTCCGTTCATGGATATGTGTTTGATGCCCAGTTCGAATTCTTTGGCAAACGGAACGATGTTTCGTTCGTTAATGAAAGGCGCGAAATTTTTTCCCCAGTTTTTTTCTTTGTTGTTCAGGTAAACCAGGCCGGGCTTTTTCATGTTCATCACAAAATATTCGCGTACCAGCCGCAGTGCAAAACTGAAGAACGATTTTTGGCGGTCGCGGCCAATGCGGCTCATTTCCTCGGCCCAATCCACCAGCTCCTTCACCTCCCGTTTGTAGGCAAAACGCATCATCTCCTGAAATTTGGTGAAATAAAACTGCGTGTCTTCGTCCGGGTTCAGGTATTCCAGCGCCTTGATGTAATTTCCGCTGGCCAGGTGCACGGCCTCGGGTATTTGTTCTTTATCGATTCCCTCTATTTTTTCAAGCGCGCTTTTCATCGAGTCTTTATCGATAAACGGAACTTTTAACAACTGTGCCCGCGAGCGGATAGTTGTAATTACGGATTCTTCATCTTCGGAAACCAGCAGGAAAAGTGTTTTGTTGGGTGGCTCTTCAATTAATTTCAGCAATTTGTTGGAGCAGGCCTGATGCATTTTTTCGGGCAGCCAAATAATCATCACTTTATATTCCGATTCGAATGATTTCAGGTTCAGTTTCCGCATGATGGAATCACTCTCCCGCTCGTAAATCAATCCCTGCGCATTTTCATTTTCTATGAATCCCAGCCACTGGCTAAGTGTGAAATAGGGATTTTTTTTAACCATTTCGCGCCAACGGGGCAAAAAATCGTCGCTCACCGGTTTTTTGAATTCTTTGGTGGGAAAAACCGGGAACACAAAATGCAAATCGGGGTGCGCCATTTTTTGGTATTTGCGGCATGACGGGCATTCCCCACACGAATCGGTTTCGCCGCGGTTACGGCACGAAACATACTGTGCAAATGCCAGAGCCAAAGCCAGTTTCCCGGTTCCCTCGGGGCCGGTAAACAGTTGTGCATGGCTTATCCGTTCCTCTTTTACCGAGCGGATCAAACGCTTTTTAATTTCTTCCTGACCGATTACATCTTTGAAAAACATTCACCAAAAATAAGCTTTCTGCAATTGATAATCGAACTTCCATTTCTTAAATTTCAAAGTAATTTTACGATCCGAAAATTTCAGGACTGTAAATTGATGATGAATTTGGGCGCTTTTATTTTACCCGAACATTAAATTATCAGATGGTTGAAAACGAGACTGTATCTTGCGGAATTAATTTTTTATATTTGATTACTTTTAGAAAACCAAAAAAATAGAATACTATGCAAACAATTCACAACTACGATTTTTCAGGAAAGAAGGCATTGATTCGCGTTGATTTCAACGTGCCTTTAAATGATAAATTTGAAATCACCGACGATACCCGCATGCAGAAAGCGCTCCCTACAATCCGGAAAGTAATTGAAGGCGGCGGTTCTCCGCTGATTATGTCGCACCTCGGGCGTCCGAAAAACGGGCCGGAAGATAAATTTTCATTGCGTCACCTGGTTGATCACCTTTCGAAACTGCTTGATGGTGCTACAGTAAAAATGGCTCCTGATTGCATTGGCGACGAAGTGAAAAAAATGGCCGGTGAACTGAAACCGGGCGAAGTGCTGATGCTGGAAAACCTGCGTTTCCATGCTGGTGAAACCAAAGGTGATGAAGATTTTGCCAAAGAACTGGCCGAAAACGGCGACTGCTGGGTGAATGATGCTTTTGGTACCGCTCACCGCGCGCACGCTTCAACAGCAGTTATCGCCAAATTCTTCCCCAACGACAAAATGTTCGGCTACCTCATCGAGAGCGAAGTAAAAAGCCTCGACAAAGTGGTGAAAGAACCCAAACGCCCGCTGACTGCTATTATGGGCGGTGCCAAAGTATCGTCGAAAATTACCATCATCGAAAACCTGCTCAGCAAAGTGGACAACCTGATTTTGGGTGGCGGAATGACCTACACTTTTGTGAAAGCCAACGGTGGCGAAGTAGGCGATTCAATTTGTGAAACCGACTACCTGGAAACGGCTAAAAACATTGAAAAAATGGCCAAAGAAAAAGGGGTGAACCTGATTATGGCTACCGATGTGCTGGCTGCCGATGCTTTTGATGAAAATGCCAATACCAAAATTATGCAGGCCAACGAAATTCCGGAAGGATGGCAGGGACTGGATGTCGGCCCCAACAGCATTGCCAAATTTAAAGAAGTTATTGAAAACTCGGCTACCATCCTTTGGAACGGCCCGGTGGGTGTGTTCGAAATGGACAAATTTGCAGAAGGTTCCAAAGCAGTGGGCGAAGCCATTGTAACAGCCACAGAAAAAGGTGCTTTCTCGTTGGTTGGCGGTGGCGACTCAGTGGCATGTGTCAATAAATTTAACATGGCCGGCGGAATGTCGTACATCTCAACTGCCGGCGGTGCATTGCTCGAATACTTAGAAGGAAAAACACTTCCGGGTGTTGCTGCTGTGAGAGGAGAATAAAAGCCCAGCCCCTCTAAATCTCACCAGGGGGAGACTTAAAGAAAAAAGAGGACACGATATAATTGAAGCCCGGAATTTAAGGATTCCGGGCTTTTTGCATCAAAAAATTCCATTACCTTTAAAACAAAAAAATGACTCGAAAAGCAGATTTAGTAGAAAAGCAATTCTCCCGGTACAACTGCGCGCAAACTGTTTTTAGTCTGTTTGCCGAAGAGGTGGGGCTCGATGAAAAAACAGCCCTGAAAATTTCCAGCGGTTTTGGAGGTGGTATGGCCTGTGCCGAAACCTGCGGTGCCGTTACCGGTTCGTACATGGTTATCGGCATGAAGCACGGACACGATTCCAGCGATCCCGCAGCAAAAGCCCGTACAAAACAAGCCATTCAGCGATTCAACGAAAAATTTAAACAGGAGCATGGTTCACTCATCTGCAAAAAACTTACGGGGTACGATATTTCAACGCCGGAAGGAGCTTCAGCGGCTCATGAGGATGCGGTTTTTCAAACGAAGTGTACAGCATTTATCAAAACAGCATGCGATATTTTGCAAGATGAATTCTAAACCTATACTGAAAATTTACGTTCAACAGATTAGAATCAAAAAAATCAATAGTATATGAAATGTAATGTAGGTCCGGTTGACAGGTTAATCAGAATTATTTTAGGTTTAATAATTGCCATAGTTGGGGTAGTATTTAACAGCTGGTGGGGGCTACTTGGAATCCCGCTCATTGCAACCGGTTTGTTTAAATGTTGTTTGCTGTACATGCCATTCAATATTTCAACAGCAAAAAAAGAAAAGTAGTTCATAATGAAACAAAAGAAAGCGGCAGGAACTGAACCCTTGCCGCTTTTTTTGTGGAACTGTTTGATATATGAAGATGTTTTTCGAAATTTAGCACCTCAAAAAAATCGAAAAATGTCAATAAAAAAAGGTTTGTTAGTAAGTATGGCACTTGCCCTGATAAATTCATGGGGCTGCCGGCAGGAAGAAAAAGATGCCAACCTGATGGTTCAGAAAGAAATCAGTGAGGGGTGGAAGTTTCGCCAGGCGAGTGAAACAGAGTGGATGGACGCAACTGTTCCCGGAACGGTACATACAGACTTGATGGCAAATAATGTTATCGATGATCCGTATTATCGGTTGAATGAGCTCGATCTTCAGTGGATTGACAAAGAAGACTGGGAGTACAAAACCACGTTTACAGCCGATAAGAATATGCTCAACCGCGACCGTGTGGAGCTCGATTTTAAAGGACTCGACACGTACGCCGATGTATTTTTAAACGATGAACAGATATTGGCTGCCAACAACATGTTTCGCGAGTGGCAGGTGGATGTAAAAGAGGTGCTTAACGAAGGCGAAAACGAGCTGCGGATTTTGTTTAAATCGCCCATAAAAATTGGTCTGGAAAAGTACGATGCCAACGAATTTGTTTACCCCGGAGCCGAAAACGACCAGGCCGAACGTGGCCAGGTGGAAGGCAATAAACGTGTGAGCATTTACACCCGCAAAGCAGGGTACCATTACGGCTGGGACTGGGGGCCACGACTGGTGACCAGCGGAATCTGGCGACCGGTTCTGTTAAAAGCCTGGGACGAAGCCCGAATTGAAAACCTGCAAATTGTGCAGCACGAAGTTTCTGATGAAAAAGCCACGTTCACCGCTGTTTTTGAAGTGGAAGCTGGAGGAAATGACAAGGCCACACTTTCGGTTTTGAACGACGGAACAACGCTTGCCAGCAATAAAGTTCAGTTAGAGGAAGGCGTGAATAAATACTCTGTGGATTTTGAAATTGAAAACCCTGAATTGTGGTGGACAAACGGTTTGGGAGAAGCGCATTTGTATAACATCACCGGGAAAATGAAAATTGGTCAGCGAACATTTTCTGAAGATACCCGGATCGGAATTCGCACGCTCGAACTGGTGCGCGAAGAAGACGAACACGGCACTTCGTTCTATTTCAAACTAAACGGTCACCCTGTATTTATGAAAGGTGCCAACATCATTCCAAACGATATGTTTTTGCCACGGGTTACCGACGAAAATTACCGCACAATGATTGAAACCGCCAAAAAATCGAACATGAACATGTTGCGTGTTTGGGGTGGCGGTGTTTACGAAGAAGATATTTTTTACGACCTGTGCGACGAAAACGGCATCCTGGTTTGGCAGGATTTTATGTTTGCCTGTGCGATGTTCCCCAACGACGAACCATTCCTGGAAAATATCCGGCAGGAAGCCATCGACAATGTAAAGCGGCTGCGCAACCACCCGAGCATTGCTTTGTGGTGTGGAAATAACGAAATTCTAACTGCCTGGAACACCTGGGGCTGGAAAGGAATTGCCGAAAGACAGGGCGAAGATGTCCCCGAAAAAGTGTGGCAGGCTTATGTCGATATTTTCCATGAAACACTGCCCGAAGTAGTTGAAGAGCTCGACCCGCAACGCAGTTACTGGGGATCAAGCCCTTCCTCAGGATTAGGAGTCCAGGCCGACCTGGTAAACGGCGACGAACACTACTGGGGCGTTTGGTGGGGCAAAGAACCCTTTGAAACCTACGCCACTCACCTTGCACGGTTCATGAGCGAGTACGGGTTCCAGTCGTTCCCCGAAATGAACACGGTGGAAAAATATGCTGAACCACAGGATTACGATATCTACTCGGAGGTGATGAAATCGCACCAGCGTTCGTCCATCGGAAATGAAACCATTGAATATTACATGCTGAAAGAATACAAGCAGCCCAAAGATTTTGAATCGTTCTTGTATGTAAATCACGTGTTGCAGGCCGAAGGAATCAAGTTTGGGTTGGAAGGTCACCGCCGCGCCATGCCGTTTACCATGGGCAGCCTTTACTGGCAGTTGAATGATGTGTGGCCGGTAGCTTCGTGGAGTTCAACCGATTATTACCAGAAGTGGAAAGCACTGCAATATTACGTGAAAAAAGGTTTTGAACCCGTTTTGGTCAGCCCTTATATCGATGATTTGAAACTGAAAGTGGGCATTGTAAACGACCGGCTCGAAAATGTAAATGCACAGCTTATTTTAAAACTGATGGATTTCAGTGGCCGCGTAATCTGGGAAAAAGCCTCACTGGTTGAACTTCCTGCCAACTCCAGCAGCGACTATTTCAATGAAAACTACCGGGAATTCCTCTATGGCAAAAATACACGCGAACTGTTGCTCTCAGCCGAGCTGGTTGAAAACAACGAAACCATTTCGAAAAATACCTTCTTTTTCCGGCCCTTTAAAGAGCTGAACGTGCCGGAACCCAACGTGGAATACACCGTTTCGCAAGCCGATAACGGATTTGACATTGAAGTGAGCACCGACAAACTGGCCAAAAATGTTTACTTCCGGCTGGGTAGCGAGGAGGGATTTTTCTCGGATAATTATTTCGACATGTTGCCCGGTGAAACCAGAACCATTCATCTCGAAACCGAAATTTCTGAACAACAACTCAACGAGGTGTTGACCGTGCGCACACTGGATGATGCGTTTTAAAAAGTGAAAAAGGAACCGTTCTTTTTGGAGAGAACGGTTCCCTTCTCACCAGCAACCCGTATAGCGGTTGGAACCGCTTGACGGATAAAAGAAAATGGGTGCCTGCTTCAAAAACAGCACCCAATTTTTTATTGTGAATAAGGAGTGTCCCCCTAAATTAAAGTATTGCAAGAGGTTTTGGAAAGTGTTAATTTTGCTGTAATATTATACTTTGGAAAAATGGATTAAAGGTTGGAGAGCAGTTTTTATGCATTCAAACGAAGCATAAAGCGTTTTATCAATTCCTACAAAAAGTTTATTGAAATGTACAACCAGGGGACGGTTTACATCAGTAAAAAAACGAATGTATATGACTTGCTGGCAAATGACGACCTGGAAACCCTGGAACAATTGGTAGAAGATGAAAAGGCTCAGAAATATATCTCTGATAACTTTGGCTCTTTCAATGGTTCCCGGTTTATTGACGATTTAAAGTACGATTTAGCTTTATTAAAAAAGGTGGACATCCTTTGGGAACCAATTCATGAAGACCCAAAAATCACACGCGAAATGATAAAAGATAATTTCGACCCGAATAGTATCGACCATCAGGACGATATAAAATACCTGATTACCACCGATATTCTGGCAGAAGGAATAAACCTGCACCGCTCCAATGTTTTAATTAATTACGACTTGCCCTGGAACCCAACAAGAGTTTTGCAACGCGTAGGCCATGTAAACAGGTTAGGTTCGAAGTATAAAAACATCTTTATTTTTAATTTCTTCCCAACTTCACATTCCGACAGACATTTGGGGTTGGAAAACAACATTACCAATAAGCTGCAAATGTTTCATTACATTATGGGGGAAGATGCCAAATATTTAACCGAAGGCGAAGAAATCGGAAGCCAGGAACTATTCAATACCTTGAACAGTAAAAAAGCCTATTCCGGTGAGGAAGAAGAAACATCCGAACTGAAATACCTCGAAATGATGCGGGAGTTACGTGACGGCAATCCCGATTTATTCGAGAAAATCAAACGGTTGCCTAAAAAAACCCGCTCGGGTATGAAAAAGCCGGAACTCGAAAAAAACGAATTAATCACTTTTTTCAGGCCCGGCAAGCTCAAAAAGTTTTACCTCAATACAACCGGGAAATCACAGGAAATAAATTTTTTCGATGCTGTGGAAAAACTGGAATGCCCGCCAACTGCCAAAAGGTTTACCCTGTTCATTAAAAACCTTTTGAACGACATTGATACAACCCGTTATAACGAATACCGCGGGAACCTCATCAAAGATGCCTACAAAAACCATATCAGGCAATACAAACGCATCGGAAAATTCCGCGTTGGACAAGTCAGCCAGGTTATTTTTGTGGGAGACAGGGGGATGAAAATCCGCTACAATTTGGAAGGACAAAAATTTACAGCATGTTGAACATGCATTCCGCGATTTTAAAAGCAATAATATCCAGGTACGCCCGGTCTATCACCAAAACGAAGTCCAAACCTCCGGGCATGTGTTGCTTTCCATGTTTTCTTACGCCATTGTCAAAGAGATGGAAGACAAAATCTTCCCTTTCCTGGTAACATGGAACGAAAAAAACAAAAAGTAAGCTGCCATTTTCTGACATATTAGAGGAACTCAAGGATATTAAACTGGTAAAATTAAATTTAGGGAGAAATGTCGAAAGCATTAAAATAACAGGACTCAACGAGCTACAGGAACAGGTTTTAAAACTTTTCAATATGAAAAAAACAGACTTGGAAAAACATTTGTAGCAACAAAATCGAAAAAATATCAGCTTATCTCACTGAATGACTGAGCTTTGTTAAAGTAAAATCCGGTTAAAGGAGGAATAATCGATGTACGGCTAATGCAATAGATTGAATTAATCTGTCTCTTTTATGCTTTTGCATTAGTTGAGTTGTATGGCCTTTCATTTTACCAGTTAGTATCATACCACTTCTTACAATTCTCAAAATAAATTTTGCCTATTACCTCTTTCGGGAGTTTCAGTCCGCGAAATTCGCCATAGATTAAATTGCTGGTCATCGTATTATCGGTTGCAAGGTATTCCCAGTCGTTGAGCCAGGTTTCGTGCATCCGTTGCTGCAATGCTTCCGGGTTTCCGCCGCGGTCGATAATGTCGGTGCCATAAAGTATGCGGTCCTGGTAGTCGATAAAAAAGTTGCGCACCTTTTCACGGTCTTCACGGGTTTGGTAAAACAGTTGTCCCATGCGGGCGGCCATGTCCATGGCAGCATTTGGAAAGCGGTCGAGAAACGCCGCCATTTCATCCACGCTCCACTCGAGGCTGGCCAGGTGGCACCCGATAAATGTGAGGTCCGAATTTTTTTCAAGCATCCGGTCGCGGGCCGCCATTTGCTCTTCGTACGATGGATATTCCGGATGTTTGTACATGTGGTATTGGGGATTGTTGGCGAAATAATTACTGTCGTTTTTCGTGGTCATTTCATCGAGCGGGAGCCAGCAGTTTTTGGGTTCGCCCAAATGACCGACCAGCGGAATATTGTTATCGGCAAGGTGTTGAAAAACCGGATCAAATTGGGGATGGTCAATCATAATCAGAACACTGTCTTCATCGCGGAATTCCATTCCGATATTCTTCCACACTTTCACGGCAATGGCACCATCGTCTATGCAACGGTCAATCCACGCAATGGTGTTTTCTGTCCAGCCCGGTTCGTCCCAGCCGTCGAGGCAAAAAGTGGCTGAAAATTCAATTATGTCCGGGTGCTGTTGTTTCTGTGCTTTCAACCAGTGATGAGCTTCCACCACCCGTTCGCAACCGCCAGAAAACGTGTTAATAGCCAGCAGGCTGAAATTGTCTTTTTGGGCCTGTTCCAGTGAAGCCGGTTCGTTGGTGTAAATATGAAAATGGGCATCGATTTTTTTTACCTTTTCAAAATCGTCCATCGAATAGTAATTGTTTTGGCATGAAAACAGCGCAATTGGGAGGGCGAAGAGTAATAATACTTTAATTTTCATCATATCAGGATTAATTGAGATTTTGAAGTTAGAAAAATTTCTTTTATTTGAAATCATCACAATCAAAACAAAACAATGATAGACATTTTGCGCAATCGCCGGAGCATCCGGAAATACACCGAACAACCCATTGAGCAAGAAAAGCTCGACATTTTGAAAGAGGCTGCGCTTCGTTCACCTTCATCAAAAAATATCAATCCGTGGGAATTCATTTTTGTGGACGACAAGGAAACTATTGGCCGGTTGAAAGAATGCAAGCCGCACGGAATTATGCCATTGAAAACAGCCCCGCTTGCCATTGTGGTGTGCGCCGACGAAACCAAAAACGATGTGTGGATTGAAGATTGCTCCATCGCATCCATTTTGTTGCAGCTCACCGCACAGTCACTGGAATTGGGCAGTTGCTGGATTCAAATCCGTAACCGGATGCATTCTGGAGAACTTTCATCTGAAAAACACATTCAGAAATTACTGGGAATGCCTGAAAATTACAGGGTGTTGAGCATAGTTGCAATTGGTTACCCTGACCAGCAACGCGCGGGGAAACCGTTTGAGGAGCTGCAGTTTGAGAAAATAAGGATGAACAGGTTTTAAGATTAAAAGAAATCATTGTAATCCGAAGGCTCCCGTTTTTCCTGGATATTATCGTCGCAATCGAGGTTGATATTGAAATTCTCGGGTTTCTCAAATTCCATGTCTTCGGTGAATCCCAGCGACTCATCGGCCAGCACTTTTTTGAAAAAGTATCCCCAAATGGGTAGGGCCATGTTGGCTCCCTGGCCGGAGGCAATGGTACGGAAATGGATGCTTCGCAGGTCGGCTCCGGTCCACACTCCAGCAGTCAGTTTCGGAGTTATTCCCATAAACCATCCGTCGGAATGGTTTTGTGTGGTCCCCGTTTTCCCGGCAATGGGCATGGTGAAACTTCCGTAGTCCTCCGTTACCCTTTCACGAAACAGGTTTGAAATACGTAACCGAATTCCGGTTCCTTCATCAATTACTCCCTGCAACAGGTTAATCATCAGGTAGGCTGTCTGTTCGTCAATGGCTTCCCTGCGTTCGGGCTGGAATGTAGCAATGACATTTCCGTGCTGGTCTTCAATTCGCGTAACAAAGTAGGGTTTCACATAAACGCCCTGGTTGGCATAGGTATTAAAAGCCCCAACCATTTCATATAATGTGATATCCGAAGTTCCCAAAAACAAAGAAGGTACCGGATCGATGGGGCTGTAAATGCCCATGCGCTCCATCACATCTACTACAGCCTGCGGGGTGAACTGTTTCATCACCCACGCCGAAATTTTATTGCGCGACTGTGCCAGCCCCCATTTTAATGTTACCAGTTTACCTTCGTTTTCTTCGTCATATTCAGAATCTTTGGGTTCCCAGATTGTACCGTCGGGCATCTGGAATTGCTGGCTTACATACGGAACTTTTGTACACGGGGTGAGGCCATTTTGCATGGCAAGTGTATAAAGGAATGGTTTTACGGTGGATCCAACCTGGCGTTTCCCGCCCTTTACCATGTCGTACATAAAATGTTTGTAGTTGGGGCCGCCCACGTATGCTTTTACCTGCCCGCTGTGGGGTTCCATGGCCATAAACGACGAACGAAAATAGCGCAGGTACCATTTGATGGAATCGAGCGGTGACATGAGCGTATCGATCTCTCCTTCCCAGGAGAAAACAGTCATTTCAACCGGCTGTTTGAAATTCTCCTTTATCTCCCTGAAATTTTTCCCCTGCTCGTTCAATACCCGGAAACGTTCACTGCGCCTTATTTCCCTGTTCAGGAGGTTTTCGACCTGTTCGCTGGTCATGTTGTTCGCGAATGGCGGATTGTCGAGGTATTTAATACTTCCGTCAAATTCGGGCTGGAGATCATTTTTCAGATGTTGTCTTACTGACTCAACCGCGTATTTCTGCATCCGCGAATCAATGGTGGCGTAAATTTTTAATCCATCTGAATATAAGTTGTAGTTATTTCCATCGGGTTTAATATTTTTGTTGCACCAACCGTACAACGGATTGGTTTGCCATTCAACGGAATCTTCAATAAATTGCTGGGTTTGCCACGATGCGTAATCACTTCGCTCGGGTTTGTTGGCGGTAAGTGTAAGCCTCAGGTACTCCCTGAAATACGGGGCTGGCCCAATTCGGTAATCCACTTTCTGGTAGTCGAGATCCAGGGGGAGTTGCTTCACTGAATCTCGTACCGTTTTTGTAATAAAGCCGTACTTTTCCATTTGGTTGAGCACTACGTTACGGCGTTGTTTTACCAGTTCGGGGCGGCGGACAGGATTGTAGAGCGACGAATTTTTTGCCATGCCCACCAGCATGGCTGCCTGGTGTAGCTGAAGTGAATCGGGAGGAATGCTGAAATATACATTGGCTGCCGATTTTATTCCAACTGCATGGTTCAGGAAATCGTACTTGTTGAGGTACATCATTATAATCTCTTCTTTGGTGTAGCTGCGTTCCAGTTTTACGGCAATTACCCATTCCTTAAATTTCCTGAAAACAAGTTCCCGGAAACTGTCAAAACTGGTGCGCGGGAAAAGATTTTTGGCCAGTTGCTGACTAATGGTACTTCCACCGCCAGAACTGGTATCACCGGTTATAAGTCCTTTAACAACCCTGGCCAAACCCCGCAGGTCGATACCCGAGTGGCGGTAAAACCTTACATCTTCGGTGGCAATTAAGGCATCAATCAAGTGTTGCGGCAGGTTCTCGTAACCAACAAAAGTCCTGTTTTCGCGAAGGAAATATTTATCGAGAATCTTTCCGTCTGATGAATATATTTCTGAAGCCAGGATATTTGGCGGGTTTTCAAGTTCCTCAAAAGAGGGCATAAAACCCATCCAGCCTTTTGCAATAGAAACAAAAATTATAACCAGGGCAAGAATTCCGGTTAAGATAATTGACCAAAACCCGACAATGTATTTTTTATAATTATTATTTTTTTCTTCAGTCATAAATTCATGTGAATTAATAATCCGACAAATATAAATCATTCTGGTGTGGCTCCAATTTTTTAAACGCAACAACGGGGATAAATATTTTTATTTTAAGAAAATAAATTAATCATTATCAATTGGGTAGAAATAAATAAACAAAATAAATTTTGAACTTAGCGATTCATTTTCTTTAATTTGCAGAAATTTTTTTAGAAAGGAACATATATTTATGCAAGAAAACCTTGTCATTGTCGAGTCACCTGCAAAAGCAAAAACAATTGAGAAATTTTTAGGAAAAGGGTACCATGTTACATCCTGCATGGGCCATATACGCGACCTGGAAAAGAAAGACTTTGGGATTGATTTGGAAAAAAATTATCAACCCAAATATGTTGTTACTCCTGATAAAAAGAAGGTTGTAACCGAGTTGAAGAAACTGGCCAAAGATGCTGAAACAGTATGGCTCGCATCCGATGAAGACCGCGAGGGAGAAGCCATTGCCTGGCACCTGAAGGAAGTGTTGAAACTTGATCCTTCAAATACAAAACGCATTGTTTTTCATGAAATTACCAAAGAAGCCATCCAGGAAGCCATTAAAAATCCACGGTCGATAGATGATAACCTGGTGAATGCCCAGCAGGCACGCCGGGTACTCGACCGCATTGTAGGTTTTGAGGTTTCGCCGGTATTGTGGAAAAAAGTGAAACCCTCACTTTCGGCCGGCAGGGTGCAATCGGTGGCTGTCCGGTTGATTGTGGATCGCGAACGGGAAATTATCAAATTTAAAAGTGAATCGAATTATCGTGTTACCGGGAAATTTCTGGTCAGCGATGAAAATGGGAATACCTCCGAACTAAAAGCCGAACTTTCAAAAAGGTTTTCAGAAAAAGATGAAGCCCTCGACTTTCTGAAAAAATGCCAGTCGGCTGAATTTTCGGTCAGCAACGTAACCAAAAAACCAACCAAACGTTCACCTTCACAGCCGTTTACAACTTCCACGCTTCAGCAGGAAGCCAGCCGTAAACTGGGTTTTTCGGTTTCGCAAACCATGGCTGTGGCGCAACGCCTTTACGAAGGAGGTAAAATTACTTACATGCGTACCGATTCGGTGAACCTGTCGAACATGGCCATTAATACAGCCAAACAAAAAATTCTTGATTTACACGGCGAAGATTACCTGAAAATCAGGAAATACCAAACCAAATCGAAGGGGGCACAGGAAGCGCACGAAGCCATCCGGCCAACCTACATGAGCAATGAAACTGTTGAGGGGTCGAACCAGGAAAGGCGCTTGTACGAACTGATTTGGAAAAGAACAATTGCTTCGCAAATGGCCGATGCCAAACTGGAAAAAACAACAGTAAACATCAATGTTTCCACTGCACCCGAAAAATTTGTAGCAACCGGCGAGGTGCTGATTTTCGACGGTTTCCTGAAAGTGTACATGGAATCGACCGATGATGAAAACGGGAACAGCGGACCGGCCCAGGATATTATTCCTCCGCTGAAAGCCAATGATGCATTGCGCATGGCCGAGATTATTGCAATGCAGCGTTTCTCACAAAAACCTCCACGCTATACAGAGGCTTCGCTGGTGAAACGCCTCGAGGAGCTCGGAATTGGCCGCCCGTCAACTTATGCACCTACCATTACAACTATTCAAAATCGTAATTATGTTGTAAAAGAAGATCGCCCGGGAACGGAGCGCGAGTTTAATGTTATTACGTTGAACCACGATAAAATTTCAGAAAAAAAGAGAACGGAAATTACCGGAGCCGAAAAATCGAAACTCTTCCCAACCGATGTGGGAATGGTGGTTACCGATTTTTTAATGGAGAATTTCAAACAAATAATGGACTACAACTTCACGGCCAGTGTAGAAAAAGATTTTGATGATATTGCTGAAGGGGAGAAGGTTTGGAATGAAATGATCGATAGATTCTACAAGCCGTTTCACAAAATAGTTGAAGATGTGCTGGAAAATTCCGGCCGCTCAAAAGGCGAACGCGTGCTGGGGACCGACCCAAAAACCGGCAAACAGGTTTCGGTTAAAATTGGCCGCTACGGCCCGGTAGCCCAGCTTGGTGAAGCCTCTTCCGAAACCAACGACGAAAAGCCGCAATTTGCCAGCCTCCGCAACGGGCAGCATCTTGAAACAATCACACTGGAGGATGCCCTCGATTTATTTAAACTGCCACGCGAACTGGGCGAATACGAAGACAAAAAAGTTACCGTAAATATTGGTCGTTTTGGCCCTTATGTGCGGCACGACAATAAGTTTGTTTCACTCGGCAAAGAGAACGATCCATACACGGTTGAACTCGACAAGGCGATTGAATTAATTGAGGCCAAACGCGAAAAGGACCGGAAAGCAATTATTAAAACTTTTGATGAAGAATCTGAGCTTAGAGTTTTGAACGGAAGATGGGGGCCTTACATTTCTTTCAAAAAGAAGAATTACAAAATTCCGAAGAAACTGAAGGCTGAAGATTTATCGCTCGAAGATTGCAAAAAAATAATTGAAGAAGCACCGGCCCCAAAATCGGGAAGGAGAAGGAAAAAGAAATAGAACAAAAAGGCAGATGATTCAACATTTGCCTTATTTTTGCCTAAATTTTTCATGAATGGAAGTTTTCGATTATTTCGATCCTGTTGATTTTTCGCGTTTTGACGCAAATGACAAATCATTGGGAAAATATTCGCTGGGCGCATCTGTCGAATCTTTCACCACTAAACTTACTGCTTCAACTATTTCGAGTGCAAAAGTTGTTTTGTTTGGTGTGCCGGTCTTCAACGGAGAATATAATCCGGCACCATCATCAACTCCCAATTTGGTTCGGCAGGAATTGTACCGTTTGGCAGCGTTAAACTCCAACCTGAACATTGCCGACCTGGGAAACCTGAAACCAACGGGCAGCCTGAAAGGAACGCTGCTCGCCATACGCGATGTGGTGGAGTACTTTGCTGAAATGAACATTGTTTCGGTTATAATTGGGGGCAGCCAGGATTTAACAGTGGGGGTTTGCGATGCTTTTGTCAATAATCGTTTTTTCTCGCTTTCGGCTGTCGATGCAATGCTCGACATTAAAAAAGGAGTAGAGGCATTCCATTCATCGAACTATTTAACACGGGTATTTAAAAATCTGCCAAAGCTTTTTCAATTCAACCTCATTGCTTATCAAAATCACCTGGTGGGGCAAAAACTGATTGAAAAAACTCCCGGCTTAACAGAACACCTGAGGTTAGGGCAACTGCGCGAGAATTTTTTTCAATCGGAACCTTTAATGCGCAATACCGATGTTTTGTCATTTGATGTGGGCGCAATAAAATACACCGAAGCACCAGCCGCAACACAGACAAACCCAAACGGCTTGAGAGGTGAGGAAGCCTGCCAGCTGGCCCGTTATGCAGGGATGAGCGAACGGCTGAAAAATTTCGGTGTGTTTGAACTCAACCCGGCTTCAGACAATAACTTGATTACCGTAAAACTGGCTGCCGAAATTATTTGGTATTTTCTGGAAGGTTGCACCACCCGAAATGACGAAAATTTACAACCTGCTGATAACAGTGTAGTTTATAAAGTTGAAATTGACGATTTGGATCAACCACTGGTTTTTTTTAACGAGCCTGCAACCAAAAGATGGTGGTTTGAAGTGAATTCAGTAGCGGGCGAAACGCATCTTTTTGCCTGTTCAGAAGAAGATTATCGCCAGGCTGCAGCCAACGAAATACCTCATAAATGGCTCCGGTACGTTCAAAAAATGGATGGTTTATCAAAATAATAAAATAATGAATCCGTTCTTTGCATACCAATGTTAAATGAAGTTTGTTACAAACAACAATTTTTTATTTCTTTAGCATGGATTGAGAAATTGTTTATGCCGCATCCATTGAGGAGTATGAAAAAAATATTTTCTTTACTATATTTGCTGATATTAGTTAATTTAGCGGCTATGGGCCAGCAAGATCCACAGTTTACCAACAATATGCATTATAAATTGGGCGTAAACCCGGGATATGCTGGAGCAGAAGATGTTATAAGTGGAATCATATTAAACCGTTATCAGTGGGAAGGTATGACAGGCGCGCCCAAAACACTCGTTTTCAGTGTTGATGGAGCCGTGAATTTGTTTGGCACACCAAGTGGTTTGGGTTTAAATATTGTTAGTGACCAATTGGGAAATGAAAATAATACCATGATAAATGCCAATTATGCATACAAAGCTGATTTGAGCATGGGAACATTGGGAATTGGGTTGTCTCTGGGATTATTCAATAAAAGTTTGAACGGGGAATGGGAAGTGCCTGAAGATGATTTATACACCCAGCCGGGTTCCGATCCGGGAATACCACAGGGAGATGTTAGTCAAATGGCATTCGACTTTGGAGCTGGTTTGTATTTGTCGGCAAATAACTATTATTTAGGAGTGTCGGTTACCCATTTAAACCAGGCTGTTATTAAGTTCGATGAACAGGCAGTTACGTTTATGGCAAGGCACTATTATTTAACCGGCGGATACAATATTAAATTAGCCGATCCGTTATTTGAGTTACGCCCGTCGTTCATGTTTAAATCAGACCTGGCAGGCTGGCAGCTGGATTTAAATACAAACCTTGTTTACGACGATCGTTTTTGGGGTGGACTAAGCTATCGTGTAAACGATGCTGTGGCATTGTTGATGGGGATTGAAATGGAAAATGGACTAAAAGTAGGATATTCGTTCGATCTGGTTACTTCGGCAATCGGTTACGAAGGTTTCGCATCACACGAAATCTTTGTCAGCTATTCGATTGATCTGGAGCGCAGTCGGAGTAAAAAATATAAAAGTATTAGATTTTTGTAAAGAAAGCCATATATATTGAGCTATGAAAAAATTTCTTTTTATTGCAATTGTACTCTTCACAATTATCGGTTTTTCCTCCTGTAACCAATCGGGAAACGGAGAGCTGATGGGAGTGCAGGAGAGACCAAAGTGGAATGAATCTCAACCTTACGGAATGGTTTACGTCCGGCGGGGAAGTTTCAATATTGGTCCCAGCGATCAGGATCCCGCAATGTCGGGTATTCCAACCAAAACAGTTTCGCAGGAAGCGTTCTGGATGGACGATACCGAAATTACAAACAACGAATACCGTCAGTTTGTCCATTGGGTCAGGGACTCAATAGCACGCCGGATGCTGGGGGATCAGTACCCCGAATTCCTGATTACCGAAGACCGGAACGGAACGCCTATTGATCCGCCACGGATTAACTGGGATGAAAAAATTGACTGGAGCGATCCTGATTTCCAGATGGCAATGCAGGATTTATATGTTCCGGAAAATGAACGGTTTTTTGGAAAAAAAGAAATTGACAGTCGAAAACTTGTTTATGAGTACTGGTGGATAGATCTTCAGCAGGCAGCCAAACGCTCCAACAGCTATAATTACGAAACCCAAAGCTACGAGGGAAATGTTTACGACAGCGAAGGGGAACTGCGGCCCATTGAAAACCGTTCAGACTTTATTTTGAATGACAGGGTACACGTTTATCCCGATACACTTGCGTGGATAAGGGATTTTACCTATTCATACAACGAACCCTGGGCCACACGGTATTTCTGGCATCCCGGTTTCGACGATTATCCGGTGGTTGGTGTTACCTGGAAACAAGCAATGGCTTTCAGCAACTGGAGAACTAAAATTCATACCGACTATTTAACCTCAAAAAGAGAGCCCACTGTTCAGGCTTACCGTTTGCCCACAGAAGTAGAATGGGAATATGCAGCCCGTGGCGGAAAAGATTTTTCGATGTACCCGTGGGGAGGCTACTATACCCGTGACGAAGACGGGGTTTTTCTTGCCAACTTTAAGCCGTTGCGAGGCAATTATGTTGAGGACGGCGGAATTTCAACCATGAAAGTTGGAAGCTACGAACCCAATGAATACGGAATATACGACATGGCGGGCAACGTGGCTGAATGGACCGAAACAGCATACGACGAAGCGGGTTATAACTATTACAGCGATTTAAACCCGACTTTTACCTACAATGCAAGGCCAGACGATCCGCCTGTGATGAAACGCAAAGTTGTACGAGGAGGCTCATGGAAAGACATTGCTTACTTTACTCAGGTTTCTACGCGCAGTTTCGAATACCAGGACACTACAAAGTCATACGTTGGATTTAGATGTGTACGGTCAACTTTTGGAGAAGAATTTAATTAGCAACTAACTTTTATCACTGCAATATGAATCTAGGTGAGATTTTCAAAACAAAACGCTGGAAAACATTCATGGGCTATGTTTATGGATGGGGTGCATCTGTTGTAATGCTTGGAGCACTGTTCAAACTCCAGCACTGGGAATACTCCGGCTTATTTCTTACTATCGGGCTTATAACTGAAGCCTTAATTTTCTTTTTGTCAGCTTTTGAACCGCCACTTGAGATGCCCGACTGGGGGAAAGTTTATCCTGAATTGCGCGAAGAATACGAAATGATGGATATGGATGAGTTGAACCAGAACAATAGTAAAGGAGGGTTCAACCAGTTGCTTGCATCTTCAGATTTATCTCCCGAACTCCTCGACAAAGTTGGAAAGAGTTTATCTGAACTGTCAGCTGCTGCACGGGGCATCAGCGATATTTCCTCGGCAACACTGGCCACCGATATGTATGTTAAAAACCTGAGTTCGGCCTCCGAGTCAATGAATTCACTGGCCGAAATTAATAAACGTGCCAACGACTCAATTAATGAATCGGTGAATAAATTAGTTGACTCCTACACCGCTGCATCGCAACAATTTTCGGAAACAGGCAAAGGAACAATTGATACACTGCAAAAAGGCAGTGAGGAATTTTCGGCACAGCTTTCAGAAACAGGGAAAAAGATTGCTGAAACTGTAAATGGAGCAACTGTTACATTCTCAAACGAAATAAAAAATATTGGAGAGGGATCGAAACAATATTACAACAACCTTGAAAAACTGAACCAAAATATAAGTGCCTTAAACGAGAACTTTGAGAACCAATTGCAAGGGACAAAGAGCCAGTTTGAAGCCAGTCATAAATTCACCAAAGATCTGTCTCAAATGAATGAAATACTATCCTCTTCGGTTTCCGAACTCGAGAAGTATAAAGAGAATGCAGAAAAGTTGAATAAAAACCTGGAAGCACTGAATACCATTTATGGTAATATGCTGGGTGCTATGAGTTATAAGAAATAACATATAGAAGTTATACTATGGGTGCAAAAAATTGTCCGGAAACACCGCGGCAAAAAATGATAAACATGATGTACATTGTCCTCACTGCAATGTTGGCACTCAACGTTGCGGCCGAGGTGCTCGATGCATTCCAGGTAGTGGATTCAAGCCTTATCCAGACCCTGGAAACAGTGGACATGAAAAATGCACAGGTATATGCTTCTTTCGAACAGGCATATGCTGAAAATGAAACCAAAGTGAAAGAGTGGAAAGATAAGGCGGACAGTGTGAAAATGCTGACTTCCCAAATGTATTTATACCTTTCAAAACTGAAAGAGGATTTAGTCAGAGATTCCGGAGCTATCCCGGTATCTGACGAGAGCCCCTTGCGAGAAAATGATTTTTACCTGGTTACCGAAAGTGGCGATACTTTAATCCTGAAAAAAGAAGATGATTTGAATTCGCCTTCAGAATTTTTAATAACCCAAGGGAATGCCGAGATTTTAAAAGAAAAAATTAATGAGTACAGAGGTAACATGGTTGCCCTTATTGAGGAGACCGATACCGAACTGATAAATACTGTTGAAAGTGCACTCGACACTTCCGATCCACCGGTTAACTTAAGAGAAGGCGGCGAAAGAAAATCGTGGGAAAGCGAACGTTTTCTGAATAAACCACTGGTGGCTATTCTTACTTTGCTTTCCAAAATTCAGATTGATGTAAAAAATACCGAGGCAAACCTTATCAACTATTTATTTTCACAGATTGATGCCGGGTCGTTTAAATTCAACAAACTGGGGGCACGGGTAATTCCAAATTCAAATATTGTATTGCAAGGCGAAGAATATGTAGCTGAAGTTTTTCTGGCTGCTGAAGATACCACCCAGCAACCCGAGATATTAATTAACAACCGGCCGGTAAATGTTCAGGACGGAAAAGCAACCTACCGTGTGGAAGCCAATGAACCTGGCGTTTTTAGCTGGAGTGGTGTTATTAAGTACAAAACACCCGCCGGTATTGTGAGAAATTATCCTTTCTCGCAGGAATATCAGGTTACACGTCCCAGTGTCACTATGTCGGCCACACGAATGAATGTATTTTACCGCGGCCTCGATAACCCGTTTGATGTTGGCGGTGGAGGAATACCCCAGGAGAACCTGGAAGTGCAAATGACAAACGGAACAGTAGTTAAAAGTGGCAACGAATATATTGTACGCCCGGATGAACTCGACGAACAGGGCAGAAACACTGTCGTGTCGGTTTATTCCAATATTGGCGGAGAAAGAAGGTTAGTTGGTTCCAGCCAGTGGCGCGTGAAAAGAGTTCCCGACCCCGTTGCACAGGTTGCCGGTCAGTCAGGAGGTACAATACGAAAAGAAAGATTGCTGGTAGAACAAGGTGTAATGGCAGTTTTGGAAGATTTTGATTTTGATTTTCAATATACCATCACACAGTTTACAGTTGAAGTGCCTGGTCCGGGTGGCTACGTTAATCGCTGGGAGTCAAATTCAAATCGTTTTACAGAAGATCAAAAAGAACAATTCAGAAGGTTAAATCCTGAAGAGGTAGTATATATTGGTAATATCAGAGCAGTTGGGGACAATGGCGAAACTCGCGATCTTGATCCAATTCCTTTAAAAATACGATAAAAATGAAAAAGAGTATTGGTTACATAGGAGCATTAATTTTCAGCTTAGTATTTGCAGAAAATACAGTTAATGCCCAGATAGTAAACGGGGCATACAATACAAACGACATTTCGGAGAAAAGGCCAATGCCTTTGCCGTCAGTACGCGAAGCAGATGTGTTTTGGTCGAAAACAATCTGGAGGGTTGTTGATTTACGCGAGAAAATGAATCAGACCCTCTATTATCCTACCGAAGAAATGGGTGGCAGGAAGAATTTGATTTCGTTACTATTGGACGGGATTCAAAACGGGCAGATTACACCTTACGATGCCCGCCTCGACGACGATTTTAAAGTGCCGATGACTTATGAACAGGTACAGGAATCTTTTGGTGCCGAAGAAACAACAGAGGAGAGAATTGATTTTGACACCGGCGAAAGAGAAACCGTTACCATCCAGGGAGAAATCCGGCCTGGCGATATTAAGCAGTACATGATTAAGGAGGAGTGGTATTTCGATAAACAAGCCTCTGCCCTTAAGGTACGCATAATTGGCATTTGTCCCATTCGCGAATTTACAAGAGAGGGCGATGAGAACGGACAATTGCAGCGCCAAAAGGTATTTTGGGTATATTACCCGGAAGCCAGAAAACTGCTGGCTAATAATGTTGCATTTAATCCATACAACGAGGCCCAGTCCATGTCGTTTGACGAGCTTTTCATCAAACGTTTCTTTAACAGCTATGTGGTAAAAGAATCGAACGTGTATAATAACCGCGATATAAGTGCCTACCTGAGCGGGAAAGAAGCCATGCTCGAATCGAAAAAGATTGAAGAAGAAATTTTCAACTTTGAGCAAGATCTTTGGGAATATTAAAATGAAAAAATTAAGTCCTGGCCTTATGGTTTCATAAGGCCTTTTTTAACTCAGGTAATTTTTACCAGCCGTAACTTGTAAAAAGTAAAATCTTCCAGCAATATTGAAAAGAATGAGAAAAGCAATAGTTTATATTATTTTGGCCAGTGGCTTGCTTTTCAGTTCTTGCCGGAATGAAATTGTTCAGTACCTGCCCGGAGGCGAACGAAAATCCAATAGCTGGTTCGAGCCTTCACCCTACGGAATGGTGTATGTCCAGCGTGGTTCATTTGTTATGGGGCCATCCGATGAGGAATTGAGCGGTATTGCTGAAAAATCAAAAAGAGTTTCGGTTGAATCTTTCTGGATGGACGATACTGAAATTACCAATAATGAATACCGCCAGTTTGTTTACTGGGTGCGCGACTCCATTGCCCGGAAATTACTCGGCCAGACTTACACTGATTTTATGATTACCGAAGGCCCCGACGGCATTCCACTCGATGAACCTGTTATTGACTGGCAGGAAGAAATTGAATGGGACGATCCTGATTATCAACTGGCAATGGATGAATTATACATTCCTGAAGAGGAACGGATTGCCTTCAGGAAAGAAGTCGATCCCCGAAAATTGATTTATGAATATTACTGGGTTGATTACAAACAGGCAGCACGGCGGGAAAACAGTTATAATTTTGAAAGTGAAAGTTATGAGGGTACAGTTCTGACACCAGGAGGTGAAACTGTTCCGGTTGCCAACCGCAGCTCTTTTTTAATGCACGAAATGGTTCCTGTATATCCCGATACGCTCTGCTGGATACGTGATTTTACGTACACCTACAACGACCCATTCACGATGAAATATTTTTCGCACGTGGCTTTCGATAATTATCCTGTTGTGGGAGTTACCTGGAAACAGGCAAATGCTTTTAGCAGGTGGCGGACTGACCTGAAAAAAGTGTTTAGCAGCAGGTTAAATGAAGCACCTGCGCACGATTACCGGTTGCCTACCGAGGCTGAATGGGAAATGGCTGCCCGCGGCGGTTTAAACAATACGGTTTATCCATGGGGGAGTTATTACACCCGAAATGTGAACGGCTGTTTTGTGGCCAATTTTAAACCTCTGAGGGGCAATTATGTTGCCGATAGTCCCACAACCACAACTGCAATGCAGGTTGGTACGTTCGATCCCAATAATTACGGACTTTATGATATGGCCGGTAATGTGGCCGAATGGACCAGTACCGCATTTTATGAGGCAGCGTATGATGTAGTCAGCGATTTTAATCCGGAACTTCAGTACCATGCCCGCCCCGATGATCCACCCGTGATGAAACGCAAAGTTATCAGGGGTGGTTCGTGGAAAGATATTGCATACTTTATTCGAACTTCTACCCGCACATACGAATATCAGGATACAGCAAAATCTTACATCGGATTCCGCTGTGTAAGGTCATCTTTCAGAAATGAATTGCAAAACCGTTGATTTTTAAAAGTTAACTCCTAATCCTGAAAACACAGTTGCTCCGGGCATGGTGTAATAGCGATTGACCTGGTAATTCTGGTTCAGTAAATTCTCACCACTAACATACCACCTCAGGTTCGGTGTAATATTATAAACCGCTTTTGCTTTCAGGAGTGTATAATTAACCTTGTTTACATTTGGTGAAGGATCGTTGTCGAGGTTGGCAATTTGCTGAAGGCTTCCCATGAGTTGAAATTTTTTCCAGCGGTAATGCGCACTTACAAAAAAGTTATGTTCCGGAGTGGCAAAAACCGGGTTTTTCATATTCATGTAGCTGTAAGTGGTTTCAATTTTCAGCTTACTGGTTGGGCGTGCATTTGCCGAAAATTCAACTCCTTTGTTTTCCACCTCACCGGCATTTTTCAAGCCCTGCATGGGAACCGTTACAATCAGGTTGTCGCCCTCAACTATAAAAAAAGTTATTTCTGTATTTACCATGTTATCAAAAAATGATTTTGAGATACCTGTTTCATAGTTCATTATGGTTTCAGGATTGAGCTCCGGGTTGGGGCCCCATAAAAACAATTCGCGCATGGTCGGGCTGCGAAATCCTTTTGAAACGCTGCCTTTCCAGGTGGTTGATTCTTCGAGCTGCCAGGCAAATCCTGCCGACGGAATCCATTGGCTGCCGTAAACCGAATGATTCTGATACCGCAAACCGGCATTGAGCGTGAGTTTTTCAGCCAGTGTTTGCTGGATAAAACCATAAACACCTGATTCGTTGATGGTGGTGTCGGCAAAAACAATTCCGTTGCCGTTCATGGCTTTCAGGTTTTCTGCTTTGCCGCCGTAATTCATATAATCCACGCCCAAAGTAATATTGTTACCATCAAATAATTTCAGCGATTCATAAAAGTTGACACCGTAATTATGGTCGTTGGAATGAAACCCATCGGTAATATTGTGTTCCCCGAAGTTGTAAAATAATTTTAAGGAGCCGGAGATTTTTTCCCATTCATTTTGCATGGTGAGTGCCCAGTATCCGCGGGTAATGTCAATTTTTTCTCCGGCAGATGCATTGAGAGTATCAGGACCGGGATCGGCAGCTTCAAAGTCGGCCAGGCTGAAATCAGTTGTAAAATTTATGTGTTCGTTTAACTGGTAGCCGAGCTTTGCGTAACCGTTGTTTATTTTGAATTCAGAGTGCTCACGGTGGCCATTGGTATTATCGTGGTTAGCCGATATAAAAGCACTGAATTTATCTTTTTTGAAGCCCGCTGAACCCATATATTTTTGGGTGTTAAAAGAGCCATAAGTAAAACGCGCATTTCCGTGAATTCCTTCGCGGGTTTGTTTTTTTGTGATAATATTGATGACACCTCCCATGGCATTTGAACCGTACAAAATAGAAGCCGGGCCCCGGATTACTTCCACGCGCTCAACATCAGAAGCCACGTATGAATCGGGCAGCGGGTGGCCCATAATTCCCATAAACTGAGGATGTCCGTCGATGAGTATGAGCACGCCGGTTGTGGGATTCCCGCCAATTCCCCGGATGGAAATCTGGCCGGCAGAACCGGCAGCAACGCCAAACCCTGTAACTCCACGTTCGGTTACAAAAAGACCGGGTACTTTCCCGTTTAAAACAGGCAGCAACGCCGATTCGTCGGTTTCTTCAATTTGCGCACGGCTGACAACCGAAACGGCCATTGGTACATTATTTTTATTTATCTTAACCGGTGTGCCGGTAACCACAACTTCTTCAATCTCAATGGTGTCCTTCAGTGATAACTGTGCGGAAAGCAGTGCCGGAAATACAATCAATATAAACAGGAATAATTTCTTCATTTCGATTTGAATTTTTAAAATTTCTTGAATTGGTGTTACTGTTTTGTTTTTTTGTGTTACTATTATTATAAAAAAATTTTATCCTGCTTTGCTCATTACGAGTTTACCATGCTGTATTCCTCTGATAGTTATTAGCTTGTCGGAAATTTCAGTGAGTTTTTTCGAGGGACCTTTTACTGCAATAATCTGGAGGTAGTTTTCTTCGTTCAGGTAAAAACCCTGAGTGGAAAGAATATATTTTTTGTGATCAAATTGAATGTCTGACGATTTTTTAAGAATATCAGTTTTGTCGTGGTTAAATACCAAAACTACAGCTCCCGCCACAATGTTATCACATTTCCATTTTTTTTCCACCAGGTTTTTTTCAATCAGGTGGCGAATGGCCTGCGACCGGTTGGCAAAAAGATTTTCTGAAACGTATTCATCCAACGCTTTTAGCAAATCTTCGTCGAGAGAAACTCCAAAACGTGTAACTGACATGGTGTTACTTTATTTAAAATGCGTGTTACGAAAATAAAAAAAAATATTAAAAGAAAAAAGGGAGGATGGAAATTCTTCAGAATCTAAATTGCAAAGTAATCGGATTCAGTATTTTACAATTTTACGTTCCGTTGTTTTTTCCGAGGTCTCTATTTTCAGGATATAAATTCCATCCGGGAGATGAGAGAAATCGAGGGTGGTTTGATTTTCGCTGAATTGTTGAAGTAATTTACCACCGGTGCTAAATAAACTGGTTTTAACCATTGACTGGTTCCCTTTCATAATTATTGAAACTTCATTCTCAAACGGATTTGGGAAAACAATAGTTGTTCCCGGATTTTCGGTTAGTTGCACCTCTACAATCTCGGCGGTTTGAGAAATCAGCCAGTAATCCGGATCGATTTTAATTTCTGAAACGATAAAATCAGGCTGAACCAGAAAATGCTGGTTGTTTTCTGTATGCATTAACCTGAAATCGGCTGAATCTGTTTTTTGGGTGTTGTAAACCCTTACAGGAACAGGCATTTCAAAAAAATCTACCGAATTGTGTGAAGGGGTTTGCGACAGGGTAATTTTTTAATTTTGGGCATCGGTTTGTGAAAATTCAACCGAGTAAACCGGAAATCCTTCACCATAAAACCAGTCGTTGAAAAACTCGAAGAAGATAGTATCGCCGGCAGTTTCAAAATGTTTGATCAATTGATTGGTGCGGGCAAAACCATTTGTTACTTCGGGGTCGTTAAAATAGTTCCGCATGGCATTGAAAAATGGTTCGTCGCCCAATACCCAGCGCAACATGTGGAGTAAGTAAGCGCCTTTTGAGTAGGAGAGCCTGCTGCTGAAAATTCGTGAAACGCTTGTGGTGTCTTCAACAAAAACACTTCCCCCGGGCTCGCTGGTAATGCGATCGTGGTTCAGCCTTTTCCAACTTGGCCACCAAACTCCATCGAGCATATTTTCGTAAGCCAGGCCCGAAAGATAGGTGGCAAATCCTTCGTTTAACCAGATATCCTGCCAGCTGCCCAGGGTAATGTAATTGCCAAACCACTGGTGTGCCAGTTCATGCGCGACCAGCTCGAAACCAAAATTGCCCATAAAACTCATGGTTTGGTGTTCCATTCCGCCTCCCCAGCCAAACTGGGCATGACCATATTTTTCATTGGCGAAAGGATATTCACCGATTAATTCATTAAAAAGTGCCATTATATCAGCAGTGACAGGCGTTTCGCTTTTGGCTTTTGTTTCGTTTTCAGGATAAACAAAATTCAGGATTTCAATTTCACTGCCATTTTCAGTTTCCAGGAAATCGGAATAATCAGCATAATTGGTAACTGCGATGGCCACCAGATAGGTGGCAATGGGGTAACGGTGTTTCCAGTGCATGGTCCGTTTTCCGTCGATAACATTTTCAGAAACCAAAATGCCGTTACTCGCAGTTCGGTAGGGTTCAGGGGTGGTGACAATCACATCGATTGAATCAATTTTATCAGCAAGCGATTGTTTGCATGGCCACCATTCCATGGCACCGTAGGGCTCAGAAAGTGTCCAGAGTACAGGCGTTTGGTTATGGGTGTCAATGGTAAACGAACCAAAACCGGTGGACGGTGGTTCGCCCTGGTAAAAAACGGAGAGCGAGTCGGTTTGTCCTTTGCTGAGCGTTTCATTCAGCTGAACGTTAATTTTGTTTTGGCTGCGTGAAAAACCAATGGGTTGTCCTTTTTGGGTAATGGAATCGACTATCATTTCAGCATGCAAATCGAATTCAATTTCAGTAAGATTTGTTTGCTGACTTACAAAATGAGAGGTAATTTCCCCGCGAATAAAGGAAACAGCAGGATCGACTTCCCACTCCATTCGCTGGTAAATCAAATCGTAATCAGCATAACTTTCCGGTTCGGCAAAAACAGTTTTTTTCAGATAAATATCCTGTTCAGCCCTTGCCTTTCTTTCAATGAAAAACGGATCGGGTTCCTGGGCGGAAACCCCGGCAGTTAGTAATAAGGAAATCCAGAAAATTGCAACGCGAATCATATATCAAATATACGGTTTTTTGGTTCTTCTTGTCAGGTATGACAACTTGCTGCCAAAATCTCAGGATTTAGCCGAAATAGACCAACGGTATAAATTTTGAAGTATAAGGTTCAGAATATCAATAAAGTAAAATTTATGTAGATGAATTAAAGCGGAAATCATTAAAGGCAATAAGCAGCATGATTGGTACCACCACCGGAGGCGTTACCGAAGCTTTAAAAAAACGGAGGATGGGAAAACGGCGTATTTGGGTTGAGTTTTGTACCAGGGTGGTAAAAAAAACCGCTCCTGCGGGGCAGAAACGGCAAAGGGAATTTTT